>SVGW01000055.1 GCA_015056125.1 Clostridiales bacterium
TGTGTATCCGATGATTGCGCCCAGGGCAGCCGCATCGCGAAGGCCCTTGAGCTGCTTCGCCCGGATACGGTGCTTTTTCCCGCCACGGTGCGGGGGCGGTTTCTTTCCGCCTGGGTGGCCGCCAAATTAAAAACCGGCCTTACGGCAGATTGCACCCAGCTGGCCTTGGAAGAAAACGGCCTGCTCCGGCAGATTCGCCCCGCTTTTGGGGGGAACCTCACCGCCCACATCCTCTGCAGGGAAAAAAGGCCCCAGATGGCTTCCGTTCGCCCCGGGGTATTTCCCCTGCCCCCGCCCTCTCCCCAGCCTCTTTTTTCACATCATCTCCTGGCCGTGGAAGAAGCGCCCTTTTTCATGCAAAAGGCGGGCTTCATTCCATCAGAAAGCGCCCTCTCTCTGCAATCAGCCCCGGTAATTGTAGCCGGTGGCAAAGGGATCGGCAGCAAAAAGGGCTTTGAAAAGCTTTTTGAATTGGCTTATCTTTTGGGCGGGGCTGTTGGCGCCACCCGCAGCGCTGTGGACGCAGGCTATATCCCCTACGCCCACCAAATCGGGCAAACCGGCGTCACCGTGCGCCCTCGGCTTTATATCGCCCTTGGCATCAGCGGCCTGATTCAGCATACCGTGGGCATGAATGGAGCCGACAAAGTGATTGCCGTGAATACAGATAAAAGCGCCCCCATTTTCTCCTGCGCGGATTACGGAATCCTTTCCGATTGGGAGAGCACGGCGGACGCATGGATCAAACAACTAAAGGAAAGGAAGGCTGCCCTATGAATTTCAAAAAGACCTATGTGCCCAAGCTGGGCTACACCCCCCTTTGCACCATCGGCGAGTGTTCCCTGAAGGATCTGGAATTCGGCATCATTGAACTGAGCGACAACCAGTCCCTCACCTACGAAACCAAGGATCGGGAGGTAGCCTTTATCATCCTGGGCGGCAAGGCCCAGTTTATCGCCAATCAGGAAGACTTCGGCCTGCTGGGTGTGCGGCGCAATGTATTTGAAAATCCCAAGGCAGAAGCCTTCTATGCTCCCCGCAACTGCACCGTGGAAATCAAAAGCCCCTGGCATGTGAAAATCGCCGTATGCGCTACCCCCATCGACCGGGACAGCGCGCCCCAGGCCATCCGCCAGGATATGGTGCGGGTATCCCGGCTGGGCGTGAAGCCCTGGGAGCGGGACACCTCCTTTATCGTGGATAGCTCCACCAATGCTCTCAAGCTCACCATCGGCGAAGCCTACGTCACTCCCGGCAACTGGGCTGGCTTCCCGCCCCACAAGCATGATGAAGATAATATGCCTGCGGAAGGCGTGCTGGAAGAAATCTACTACTTCCTCTTTGATCCCCAACAGGGTTTTGGCGTGCAATGCCTCTACACCAGCGACGGCGAAATCGATGAAGCATACCGGGTAAAGAATGATGAGCTGGTTGAATTCCCCCGGGGCTATCACACCACCGTGGGTGCCCCCGGCTACAACACCTATTTCCTCTGGCTCATGGCAGGGCAGCACCAGGGCTTCTTCCGCTCCAACGATCCCGACCATGCCTGGGTGAGCGCGGTGGAAAACATGGTGAAGAAAGCATAAAAATACATCAAGGGGCAATCCTTCCTTACGTTGGGATTGCCCCTTTTGATTATTTCACACGCAGCCAGCTCAGGCTCCAATCATAGGCGCAGGGCGCTGCTTCTTCCCATATTGCCATAGCCTGCTCAAGGGCCGCCTGCTTCGCATCTTCATCTTGTATTTTTTGCAGCGCGGGCAGCACATCAGGAGACAGTTCCGCCAGATACACTGCATCCAATTCCGCCAGCACGCCGGTATTATAAGCGTGCACGTTGTATTGGGCAATCCGCACGTCCACATTGCAAAAATTCAGCATCAGCCAGGAAGCAAGCACCGCGATTGCAATCGGCACCGAAATGCCGAGCGATGGCTTAAAGCATTTCACGATGCACATAACCAGCGCTGCCAAAGTTGCCAGCATCCCCCAAAGGGTAACCACCCGCAGCAGAGATAGGCCAAAGTGTAGAATATACAGGCGCATTCTGAAAAACGCAGAAAAATCGATGATGATGGTCAGCCCTGCCACCATGGCGCATAACGCCCGCACCGCCTTGCTCTCCCGGCACAAGGCGAGTGAAGGAAGAATCAGTGCCAAAGTAAGCAGCGCCAGCAGCACCAGCTGGAAAAAGCCGCTCCGGGCATATTCGGCGTATCCGCCCGCCATCAGGGCCGTTTCCCCATTGCCAAAGAGATACCGGAATTGCACATATACAAACAGACCGTAAACAGCCACCAGCATCCCCAGTACAGGAATCAGTACCGCAGGAGCCACTGCCCGTTCCCTGGCAGGAAGCAGTTCTTTCCCATTTTCCACCGCCGTGCAAAGAAAGGAAAAAAGCATCAGCCCCATCAGCACCGTGAAGGCCACTTTTCTCACAAACTGGCCGTCAATTTTTCCCGCGCTTTCCACTGCGCCCTGCACCATGCCGCCAAATATGCCATCCGCGCTGGATAACAGCAAAACAGCAATCAGCACAACGGGAATGCACAGCAAAAGCCCCCAACCGATTCCACGCATCCGTGGATTTTTTTCTTGAAAGGCAGCCGATATTGCCTGAAAAGGAAGGGAAACCCGGCTGAACAGCGCCGGGAAAAAACGCCGCAGCCCTTCATACAGCCCCTGACCGGACAGGGCGGAATGCCCATTGACCCCACCTATAGAAAAAAGCGCCTGAGCCGTTACGGCAATCATCACCGGAAAATTCATGGCCCGCATCCCATCATTGGCAAAAATCCCATAGCAGAGCCCCAGGCCCATGGCGCAGATCAGCAAGAATATGCCCTGTCCATTTCCCTTGATCTGAATCAGCTTTTCCCGCCATGCCGTGAAAAGCACGGCCAGTATGATCGCCCATTGGCTGATCATCAGCCCGATTCCCGGCAAATGCCTGTAATCCGCCGACAAAAATGCTGGATGAGCAAATTGAAAAACAGCGGCAATCAGAAAAGCGAGCAAAAAAAATATCCACATTTTTTTCCCGAAGGAGACGCCCGTCATATGCCTTCCTCCTTTTCATACACCAGAATATCTCCCGGCTGGCAATCCAGCACCCGGCAGATTTCATTGAGCGTGGAAAAGCGAATGGCCTTTGCCTTTTCATTTTTCAGAATGGAAAGATTGGCCAGGGTGATCCCCACCTTTTCACTCAATTCCGTCATGCTCATTTTCCGCCGCGCCAGCATTACATCTAAATCCACCCGAATCGCCATTTGATCACCTCAGATCGTCAGGTCATTTTCTTCCTGCAGCGAAACGGCCCGCTGCAAAAGCTTGCCAAGGGCCCAGGCCAGCACGCCCACCGCAGCGCTGGCCATGCTCACCAGAAGCAGCGCCAGCCATCCCGGCCCCAGATGCCACGCATCCATCAGCCATGCGCCCATGCACAGAAAACTCATCCCGCTTGCCAGGAAGAAAAGCCGGCTGATGAGAGAAAGACCGCGGGCGTTTTCCGAGCAAAAGGAACGGTTTTTCCCAATTCGATGGCAGATCAGCCAATACTGCCACAGCGCAGCCGCATAGACCCCGCCTAGGCACCATACGAAAATCAACCCCGGCCAGAATAAAAATGCCAGCTCCGGATAAGCCATGCGGCACTCCAGCGCCATGATGGGCGCATAAAGGAAAAACACCACCACCCCGCCGATTCCCGCAATCACTCCGGCGGCTTTCAAATATACCGACAGCTTTTTGTGTTCCATTTCTTTCGCCTCCTTAAGCATATTATATTTCTCATCTTTCCATTTGTCAATATAAATTTATCGTTTTTCGATATATTTTTATTAAAAAGCAGAGCTCATGTTTTTTCATGAGCTCGCAAATTATTAACAAAGTCAATGATTTGGCAGACTGAGACAAACCCTGCAAGTCAAGGCAGCGAGGCTACGAAAAAGGGAGCTTACACGGACGTAAGTGACCGCATTTTGCAGCCGATGCCAACGCAGAAAGCAAAAATGGCCGCATGCTTGCAACCATTTTTGCGTTTGTGGGGTTTGTCAGCGGTCTGAAAGCTCGTGCTTTTCCACGAGCTCTCAATTGGGCTTTTATGCTTTTGATGCCCAATCGTAATATGCATTCATGAGCGACATCACCTGCCCAGGCTCACCCGACAAAATCACCCGAGCCCGGGGCGCCTGATAGTAAAATGAAAAATGCAGTTTGGTTCCGGGCGATTGATTGATGCGATAGCTGAAAAATTCCGCCATTTGCTTTTGATCTCCGCCCGGAACATCCAAAACAACGCAGATTTCCGCTTTCTTTTTCTTCATATCCAGCAAAAAATCATATACCTGGCTATGGTGCCGGGCCAGAATACTGGGCCGTACTGCCGGATGCCCAATAAAATCCTCCACCTGTTCCGAAGTAAAATGCCACATGCCATTGATCTTTTCCCCTTGCAGAATACCGGAGGCAATATAGCTGCGCAATGTGCGATCTGTCAGCCCGGTAAACTGCACCAGATGATTCATCACATAATAGTTCCCACTGTCTTGCATGGAAAAGCTCCTCTCCCTCATGATTGCCTGCAGGTTTGATTCCATTATAAAAGATCAAAAGGCAATTTTCAATTTGAAATCATGGGCGTTTTTCATAGTTGATTCTGCATAATGCCAAGTAAAAAAATCCCCATGCAAAATGCATGGGGCACGCTTCCAATTTTTATTTCTTTTTCATCCGGCGCTTGAGCACCTCTTTGGAGGCCACCGAGTAGCCGAAGAACCCCTGGGGCTTACCCAAAGAATAATACTGGCCATGGTTATATGCCACCAGCTTGGCCTTATCAAAATCGATTTTCCCTTTTTCATCCATAAGAAGCTTGCTCACGCCCATGGATTCAATTTTTCCCAAGAACAGATCATGGCTGCCCAATTCCTGCACGCTGGTTACC
Source organism: Clostridiales bacterium (assembly GCA_015056125.1). Lineage (GTDB taxonomy): Bacteria > Bacillota > Clostridia > Christensenellales > Aristaeellaceae > RUG563. The sequence goes on from SVGW01000055.1 coordinate 4,955, forward strand.
TTGCAGGCCAGATACATGGGGCATTCCCCGATAGCCGGGGCCTGAAAACCGTGAACGGACACCGGGGTGAGATTACAGGCGGCAAATTTATCTTCATCCCGCCCGGATTTTACGCCGCAGTAATCCATGGCTTTCAGCTGCTCTTCCCCGCACAGGTTGATAATAAATTCCCCCGATTCTCGGATCATCCCATGGGAATGGCGCTCTTTGCGCACGGAAATAGAGCACATGGGCGGCTCGGAGCATACCGTGCCCACCCAGGCCAGGGTAATAATATTAGGTCGCATTCCTTCGCTTGCGCAGGATACCATCACCGCAGGCACCGGGGACAGAAGAGTACCAGGCTTTAACGATACAAAATTCGATTCCATTTCCTATCTCCTTATTTGCACTTCATGGCCTGAAGGGCGGCATGCTCCCCGGCAATCAGCCCGGAAGCAAAGGCAAAGAGCAGATTATATCCCCCGCAATCGCCATCCACATCCAGCATTTCTCCGGCTGCATACAGCCCAGGTACCTTCCTGGATTGAAGAGAGGCAGGATCAAAATCATTTCCATCCAGGCCGCCCCGGGTTACCTGGGCATATTCAAAGCCCCGTACACCGGTGATGGGCACCGGAAAGGCCGAAAGCATTCGGGCCGTCTCCTTTACGGATAACCCCTGCAGCCTTTGAGCCAACAGCCGGGGGACCAGGCCGCACAGCAATTGCTCCTTGGGCAGGGTATGCTGACGAAGCGAAAGAAATGCCTCCATTTTCCCCGTATTTTCAAAGGGATCACGGGCAGCCACTCGGTCGTAGATTCGGGGGATGAAGCCCACCATGGGCGAAAAATCGATATACAGAAGGGGTTTTTTCCCTTTTTCCAGCATTTCCCCTGCGTTCCGGGAGAGCTGCATAGCGCATACGCCGCTGACGCCATAATCGGTAAAGAGCACTTCTCCCTGGGCAGCGCTGACAGGCTGCTTGCCATCGCACAGGGTCAAACGCCCGGGCAGCCTGAGGCCGCTTAGGCCCTTCACAGCATTTTTTTCGCCCATCAGCTGGGTAAGGGCAGGGGCGGGCGCTATCAAGCGATGACCAAGCTTCATCAGCAGCTCATAGGCATTTCCATCATGGCCCAGTTTTCCCCCAGCCATACCACCGCATGCGGCAATCACGCACCGAGCCGCCCAAGCACCCTGCCGGGTATAAATCCGGAATCCATTCTTTTCTTTTTCCAGCCGCTTTACCGGAGAATCGCAGATCACTTCCACCTGCTCCCGATCCAAAGCATTTCTGAGCACATCCAGTACAGCCGCCGCCTGGCCGCAAGCAGGATAGACCCGCCCGGCTTCTTCCTCCACCGTGCATAGCCCCAGCTGCTCAAAAAAGCTCAGCACCTGCCCTGAATCGCACCGTTTCAGCACGCCCTGGGCCAATTTCTCATTGCCGTAAAAGCGGGGCGCACCCACATTGACCAGATTGCATCTTCCGTTGCCAGTAGCCAAAATTTTCCGGCCAATCCGGGGAGCCGCCTCCAATACAACCGTCTTAGCGCCCTGCATGGATGCGGAAAGCGCGGCGGTCAATCCCGCCGCGCCTCCGCCGATGATCAATACATCGTAGCTTTTCATTTGTTACTTCTTCCCGCTCTGAGAATTATTATAGGCATACAGGATGGCGTTCTGATGGCCGAAGCCGCCGTTGTACTTGCCGCCAAAGCTGGTGCCCCAATCCACGTAAGGATCGCGGGTATCGGTGCCGTGAGTCATAGAATTGGTAAAGTGGATACAGAACTGACCGTTGAAATTGTTATCCGCGATCCGATCGCCATCCGGATAGTTATGGGGGATGGCATACCAGGAAGCCGCGAAGGTACGGCCGCCCACGGTGATCCACAGGGGACGGCGCCGCCAGGATTCAAGCTCCTTCTCCCGATCGGACACTTCCTGAGCGCTGCTCACGCCAAAGATCTGGCAGTAGGCAGCGGTATCGGTGGAAGTGAGGGGCTCGGCGTCAGCATGGTTATCGCCATAGAGATGCTGAATCCGGAAGGAAATACCGGTGTATACATCGGTAAGGATGGCCACCGTGCCAACCTTCCACACTTTCCTGATATCGCCCTTGAACCAATCGCTGGTTTCAACGGGATAGAGCACGGGGGTGACGGTGCTGCCGTCATAGGTGCCTTCGGGTACGGTATTAAACAGAGAATGCTGGGTCTGTTCCCCTGCAATGCCGTCCACCGTGAGGCCGGTGGCTTTCTGGTAAGCGATAACGGCTTGCTCGGTGCTGGTGAGATAGCTTCCGCTTACTTCAGAAGCAGCCAGATAGCCAAGCTCTGCCAGCTTTTTCTGCAGGGCAGTTACATCTTCACCCGTAGAGCCCTTCTGCAGGGTACGGTAGGTGGCTTCCTGGGGCGCATCAGGATCGCCGGTCAGGGTGTACACCCGTTTTTCTTCTATGGTGAGAATCCGCAGGAAATCGCCCCGCATCCAGCCGGTTACGCCGCCGTACTTGATATTAAACCAATAGTAATCATTGGCGGTGGTGGGCTTGGTGTAATTGCCAAGGTAGGTAACCTTTGTGCCCGCCTTATACACCATGGAAATTTCCGCGCCGCTCATAGAGCCGGTTCTACGGATCTTCACCCGGTCGGCCGTGGTGAGGATCAGATCGCTCCAGGTGGAGGGATCGGGCATCGCGGTGGGGGTAGGCGTGGGCGTGGGGGTGGGCTGGCCGGCCAACCACTGATAATACTCCGCGTTGGTGAGCACCCGCACGAAATCGCCGTGGAGCCAGGCTTCATAGCCGTTATACTCAATTCTGTACCAAGTCACCTTGCCCACAGGCTTCTTTTCAGCAAACTTGATTACTGTGCCAAGAGAAAGCTGGCCGTAGGTGCCCGCCTGCGTGCTGGCGGACTGACGGATCCAAAGCTTATCGCCGGTGGTGATGATGTAGCTGCTGTTGCCGGGAGGGGGCGTGGCTGGGCCAGGGGTGGGAGTGGGGCATACGCCGTACTTGTTATAGTAATCCAGCTGCCAATCCACCAGTTCAAACACCATATCGCCGCGAATGTAGCCCTGAGTGCCATCCGTCAGCTGGATGGGATACCAGGTATAGGGATCCACGGCAGTATTCTGGGTGGCTGCGCCGATCATGGGCAGCACAGTGCCCTTGGCAATTACCTTGCCCACGGTATCAGCATCGGCCTTGGCCGCAGAGCGCACCCATACGGAGGATTTGAGGGTAGCCACATAACCGGTAAAGACGGAGGCAGGAGGCGTGGTAGCTTCGGGCGTAACGGTAATTTCGTTGCCGTAAGCATCGCAGAGCACCGCCATCGTGCCCAGCACATAGCCGGTTCTTCCCAGCTTGGAAGAATATACTTCATACCATTTCTCGCTGCCGTTCATTTTGACGGAGAAGTAGGGCAGCACGGTACCCTTGGCCAGCTGGCCAATACTGGTGGCCCAAGGGCCGGTGCGCACGTTCACGCCGCTCTTGATCAGGCGGATATAGGTCTGCCCGGAAAGATCGGGGGCAACGGTGGGGGCAGCGGTAGGCTCGTTCACAGAGCCGTCCGCATTGCATTCCATGTAGCAATCGGAGCGGATATAGCCCTCGATGCCGCCAAAGGACACCTTCACCCAGTAGATTTTAGAGCCGGGAGCCTGCTGGACAGGGCCTTCGGTATACTGCAGCAGGGTGTTGAAAGGAATCCGCAGGCTATTGGTGGGGGTGAGCACGGTGCCGCCGGGGGTTTTGCGGATATTCACGTGATCCAGGATGGTTTTCACCCAGCCGGTGCCGGTATAGGCAGGGGTGGGGGAAGGAGTCGTGGTGGGAGCGGGCGTGGGCGGCAGCGCCACATGCTCCAGCTCGCTGGCAGCCAGCACCCTCAGGGCAGTAGCTTCCACATAGCCGTAAATGCCGTAATATTCGATATAATACCAATCATTGGCGCCGGAGCCGGTGGGATGAACGATGATATTCACCACCGTATCATACAGCAGCGCAGTCAGCGCGGCGGCGGAACTGTTGGGCGCTTCGCGCACGTTGATGCCGCTGATGATCACCGCACCGTAATTGGTGGCAGCGCCGGTAGAGGGGGGGGTTGTTTCGCTTTCCTGCACAACGGTCACATAGCCGCTGTGGATATAGCCGGTATAGGTGCGATTGGGGTTGGTAGGCGTGCCGCTTTGCACCTTGTACCATAGAATGCCGCCCTTGGTATCGGAGCCGATGATCTTCACCAGCCAGCCCTGGGGCAGACGGGCCCAATAATCGCCGTTGACGCTCATCACCTTGCGGAACATCACATCGTCCATAATCGTGCGGGCATAAGTGCCTTCGCCGTACGCATCAGGGGTCGCGGTGGGGGTGGCGCTGGGCGTGGCGGCGCCTTCATTTCCCGCTTCATCCTCCAGCAGTTCGCCGTTCACATCGCACTTCTTATAGCAGTCGGAACGAATATAGCCGGGCATGCCGTCATAAACCACCTGGGCCCAATTATAGCCCTTATGGTTTTCCTCGATTCCATAATAAGCCAGCACAGTGCCCAGAGGAATCTGATTAAATTCATTGAGCACGGTGCCCGCAGGATCCTTGCGCAGGTTCACATCATCCTCCACCGTGCGCACATAGCCAAGGGCGGCGCCGGGCACGGGCGTGGGAGAAGGCGTGGGGGTAATTTCAGGCTCGGGCGTAGCCGTGGCAAATTGAAGGGTGGGATTGAGCAGCCATGCAGCCTGCTCTTCCGCCGTCATCAATTGCACAAAGGAGGCCATGATATAGCCGTCCTTGGAATCGGCAGGATTTACTACAGTATACCAGCGAACGCCGGACTTGGTCACTTCCCCGGTGATCTGCACCACCGTAAATTCATCCAGCTTGGCAATATAATCATCCTGCACAGGCTCAGGACGGAAATAGACCGTGCGATCCTTCCGATCTGCCGGCACCACAAGATAGCCGTACTGCGCGGCTGGCTCTTGCGCCATAGCGGCCAGGGGCAGCATGGGCAACACCATTGCCGCCATCAGGATCAGTGAAATCAACCGTGCGAAGACCCCTGTTTTCCTCATAAAGACACCCCATCCAAATCGTTTTACCGGGTTTTATAGGAGGCTTTCCTCCTGCGCGAATTTGTACGCAAAAAGAACTACACATTCCCTCCCATGCATTGTATTACATTTTTGTTACGAGGTCAAGTATATTTATCGTATTTTTATCAATTTGTTACAAGGTTTGTTGTATCCTGTCGCCCACCTTTGCTTTACGAGGGGAATAAAATGTGTTATACTATGGTCGGAGTATACTAAAGGAAGGTTTGTCGCATGGATATTCTTTCCGTTATTGAAACAAAAAAGCAAGGGCAGCCCCTGTCCCGGGAGCAGATACGCTTTTTTGTCCGGGGCGCGGCGGATGGCACTTTGCCGGATTATCAATTGGCCGCCCTGCTGATGGCCATTCGCTTACAGGGCATGAACGCCCAAGAAACGGCGGATTTGACCATGGAGATGGCGGCCTCGGGCAGCATGCTAAAGCCCGATGTTTCCGGTGTGCCGGTAGATAAGCATTCCACCGGCGGCGTGGGCGATACCACCACCCTGATCCTGGCGCCTCTGGTGGCCGCCTGCGGCGGCAAGGTGCTCAAAATGAGCGGCCGGGGACTGGGCCACACCGGCGGCACGGTGGATAAGCTGGAAAGCATCCGGGGCATGCAGGTGGAGCTTCCGGAAGATACCTTCGTTTCTATTGTAAGGGAAGTGGGCTGCTGCGTGGTGGGCCAAAGCGCCCGTCTGGCGCCGGCAGATAAGCGGCTCTATGCCTTAAGGGACGTGACGGGCACGGTGGATTCCATTCCCCTGATCGCCTCCAGCATTCTTTCCAAAAAATTTGCCGCCGGGGCCAGCGCCATTGTGCTGGATGTGAAAACGGGCTCCGGCGCTTTGATGCCCACTCTGGATCGTTCTATCGACCTGGCCAAAACCATGGTGGATATCGGCAATCTGGCTGGGCGAAAGATTATCGCCGTGGTATCGGGAATGGATGAGCCTCTGGGCAGCCATGTAGGCAATGCCCTGGAAGTAAAGGAAGCCGTTGACGTGCTCAGCGGGCGCACAGAAGGGCCCCTCAAAGAAGTATCCCTCTTTCTGGGGGCGCAGATGCTGGTGGCCTCCGGGGTATGCGAAAATGAATCAGAGGCCCAAAAGCAACTGGATGAAGCGCTGTCAAGCGGCCGGGGCCTTGAAAAGCTGAAGGAAATGATTCGCGCTCAGGGTGGAGACAGCGCTATTTGCGATGATGTGACCCTGTTGCCCAAAGCGCCCTGCATTCGCCCCGTTTATGCCAAGGAGGCAGGATGGCTTGCCAAGGTAAACGGCGTGGCCCTGGGCATGGCCGCCCAGCAGATGGGCGCAGGAAGGGCCACAAAAGAAGATGCGATTGATCCCGCCGTTGGATTTGTGATGGAAAAAAGGATCGGCGATTGGGTGGATCAGGGCGATGTGATCTGCATATTACACGCCAAAGACGAAGCATCCGCCACAGAAACCCAGGAAAAAATTCTGGCCGCCCTGTCCTTTTCCCCCGTTCCCGTGCCACCCGCACGGCTGATCTATGCCCTGGTCACGCCCGAAGGCGTTTCCAACATATAAATTTGCTTATCAAATCAAAGGAGATTGAATGGTATGAAAAAGCTGATCGCGCTGCTTCTTGCGCTGCTCCTGTGCCTGGGCACGGCCATGGCCGAGCCGGTGGAATCCGAGGAAAGCGCCACCCTGTCCTATGAAGAAATGGAAATTTATCTGGGAAAGCTGGCCAAAGAAGTGATGGCAGTGGAAGAAACCGCTACCACCACCGATGATGCAGGCAATACCGCCGTATCCTTCCCCGGCGGCGTAATGTATATCGCCGATGAAACGCTCTCTGAAACCACTGCCATTTTGGGAGCCGATCTGGAAGTAGGGGCCACCTGCCCCCGGGGCCTGAAGGTGGGCGATACCCTTTCCATGCTCCTTGAAACCTATCCCAACGATAACCCTTTCCTCTTTGGCACCTACTACGACGCCGCCCTCTACACCGCCGATGAAAAGCCCGAGGCCAAGGCCGGCTGGGTGCTACGGGATGGGCAGCGGGTGCAGGAAGTGGTGCACGCTGTGTACCACTGGACGGAAAACGGTGTAATTTCCTGCGGCGTTTCCTATACCATTGACCGGGATACCATTATCGGCATCAGCGTATTTGGCATGGAAAACCTGGTGGATGAAGAAACGGCCCTGACGGATCTGAATAATGTGGCCGCCATGCAGGAAATCAGCGAATACTTTGCCTATCCCACCAGTCTGGACGGCAGCACCCTTGCGCCCTTTGAGCGGGAGGATCTTTCCTTTGCCGGCCTGGATATTCTGGATCTTACCGTGGAAATGGCCACTGAGGCCCTGGGCAGCGCCCCCGTGGATGAATGGACCGAAGACAGCACCGGCGAATACCTGAGGCTCAAGCAGTGGGAGGACGTATCCATTCTCTTCCTCTACGACGCCAACAAGCAGTTCCAGCGCATGGATACCATCACCGTCAACGGCGATTCCATTGAAGGCCCCCGGGGCGTACGCGTGGGCGATTTGATGGATAGCGTAATGTATCGCTTCCGCCACAGCCAAGGCAGCGTGCTTGAAAACGGCATCGCCCTCTACGGCGATGGCCAAACTGCGCCCTACGGCGTGCTTTCCTATGGCGAAACTACCGCCACCATCACCTATACCCTGGCCCTGGAAGAAGAGCAGACGGTGATCTGGCATTTGACCTTTGTGGAGGGCGAGCTGCAGAGCATGAATATGCTGCTGCGCTGAGGCCCCTCCTTTCAGCCGGATGCCTCCATTGACATCCGGCTTTTCTTCCTTTATAATGATAAAATCCTATTCCATCAGCCCATAACGGAGGCGTTTTCTCCATGAGAATCGATTTAACCTGCCCGGTAGAACTGTGGCACTGCAAAATCCCCACTCCCGAGTATCCCGTGCTGACCATGCAGGTATACAACCTGTCTGAAAAAGCCGTCAACAGCATTCAGGTATGCGTATTATGCTACAATCATTCAGGGGAGCAGTATGCCCGCCACGTGGAGCGTATCCAGGGCGTGGAGGCGCCGTCCCGCCATGCCTTTGAAATGGCCGTTGCCGTGGAGGAAGCCGTGCAGGCGCAGGACCTGGAAGTGCTGATTGAGAAGGTATGGTTTGAAGATGGAACGGTATGGCGCCGGGGCGCCGCTTCCCCGGTGGAGTTTAAGCCCTCTCCCCTGCTCAAGGATCCCCAATTGCAGGTGATGCAGCGGCTGGCCGGGCGGGATGCCGCCTCCTACCCCAGCGATCAGGGCAGCGTATGGGTGTGCGTATGCGGCCGGCCCAATGCCGCAAAGGATGAGGAATGCCGCCGCTGCCGCCGGGATAAGCATGAAATTTTCACCAAGCTCAATGAAGCGGTGATCGAAAAGATTCTCTTTGAGCGCCAAAGTGCGCTGGAGGAAGAGCAGCGCAGAGAGCGGGAAGAGGCCCGGCGCATTGCCCAGATTAAAGAGCAGCGCCTGAAAAAGAAGCGCCGCCGCAGGAGGATCATCATCGGCTCAACCGTTACGGTGGTTACTGCTGCGGCCCTGGCCTACGGCATTTATTTCCATGGCATCCCCTACTACAAATACTACATGGCCAATCAGGCCCTGGAAAGCAATCAATACGATTCTGCCAAGGAGCAATTTCTGGCCCTGGAAGATTATAAAGACAGCGCCGATATGGCCCTGGAATGCGATTACCGGGCGGCTACCGCCGCCTTAAACGGCGGCACCTTCACCTCCCTCCGGGCGGCTCAAAATGGCTTTGACGCCCTGGGCGATTATAAGGACAGCGCGAACCGCGCCCAGGAGGCCCGCTATATTCACGCTGAAAAATTGCTGGCCACGGGAGAATGGGCCGATGCCATCGCCATGTATGAGCAGGTGCCCGGCTATGCCGATGCCCGGATGAAGCGCAATCAGGCGGAATACGAGTGGGCCGTGCAGCTGATGGAAGATGAGGATTACGCCGCGGCCCGGGAAAAATTCCTGGCCCTGGAGGATTATCTGAATTCCGCTCAAAATGCTCAGGAATGCCTCTATCAGCCCGCTCTCAAAGCCATGGAACAGGGCGATACCCAGCTGGCTATTGATTACTTCCTGCAGCTGGGGGATTACCGGGATTGCCCCCTCCAATTGCAAAAGGCCTATTATGCTGCCGCTGAGCAGTATTACCTGGCAGAGGATTACGATACCGCCGCCGAATATTTCCTCTTGGCAGGGGATTATTCCGATGCTTACCGTCGGGCCACCGGCTGCCTCTATGCGCCGGCTGTGGCCGCTATGGAGGAGGGCGAATATGCCCGGGCGGCCGCTATGCTGGAAAAAATTCAGGGCTATCAGGATTCCAAGGCGCTGCTGATGGAATGCCTCTATCAGCAGGGCGTGGCGCTGATGGAAAGCGAAGATTACCAGGGTGCCGTTGCCTTCTTTGAGCAGGTGCCCGATTTACAAAAGGCCCAGGAAGCCATGCAGGAATGCGTATATCGCCCCGCCAAGGCCCTGATGGCGGAAGGGAAAAACCAGGAAGCCCTTTCCATGTTTGAATCCATTGCCGGCTACCAGGATACGGATCTCTATATCAACGAAATCCGCTATGAGCAGGCCATGAGCAGCATGGAAAGCCAGCAGTATGACCAGGCGGCCGCCCTCTTCACCCAACTGGGCGATTATGAAAACAGCGCCGAAGCCCTCAAGAATGCGCAGCGCAATCAGGCACGCCAGCTCATCGAAAAGGGCTCCTATGAAGAAGCCATTGAAATTCTCTCCGCCCTGGACGGATACCAGGACAGCGATGAAATGATGAATAATGCCCGCTATCTGCTGGCGCTGGATTTGAAAACCAAAGGCGAATATGAAGCGGCCCAAACCATCCTCTCCGCCCTGGGCAATTACCAGGATGCTCAGGATCAGCACCGGGGCTGCACCTATGAAATCGCTCTCCAGCTGGCTGCCAATGGCGAAGTGGTGCTGGCCGCCGAAAAATTTGGCACCGTACGGGGCTACCAGGATGCCGCCCAGCGGGAAAAGGAATGCGCCTATCTGGCTGCCCAGCAGGCCCTGGAAAAAAATGATTTGGGCGCTGCCGCCGCTTTCTTTGCCCAGGCAGGCGACTATCAGGACGCCAAGGCAAAGGCAGAAAGCTGCTCCGATCAGTATTACGCCGAAGCCTATGCCATCGCTACCAAGGCCATGGACGAGGAAGACTATAAAACCGTTATCGATGCTCTGGCCGGCCTTTCCCAGGATTATCTAAGCGATAAATACGATGATATTCCCACACTTTATAAGGAAGCCTGCTACTGCTACGCCAACGAGCTCTATTCCCAGAAGCAGCCCTTTGAAGCCTTGAAATACTACCGCCAGATTGAGGATTATAAGGATGTAACCTCCAAGCGCCTGGATAAGGTGGTCTACCGGATCATGGGCAAATGGGAAAGCACCAAAGGCGCGGTGATGGAATTCAGAGAAGACGGCACCTGCACCATCGAGGGAAAGGATTATTACTACTACGCCAGCATGTATGCCCTGGATATTGGCGAAAGAGCGGATGATTTGGATTATGTATACAATATCCTCTCCAACACCAAAAATAAGCTGACGCTGCGCCATGAAAAGCAAAATATTCTTTACCGCATGGATCGGGTGACAAAATAAGCATGGAAAAGCTGCAAATTCATTTTCGCCCCTATCAGGAAGCCCCGGTTCCCCGCCGCATTGATGTGCTGGATGGGATCCGGGTGCTTTGTGTGTTATTGGTGGGCTGGTTTCATATCTGGCAGCAAAGCTGGCTTTCGCCTTCCTTCACAATAGGCAGCCAGCATATCTCCCTGGATTTTCTTTTGCGCAGCGGCTATATCTGGGTGGATGGGCTGCTCTTGCTTTCCGGCTTTCTGCTGTATCTCCCCTACGCCCAGGCCCAAAGCCGCCCGCCCAAAATTCTTCCTTTTTATAAGAAACGGCTGATCCGCATCCTGCCCTCCTATCTGCTATGCATTCTTCCCCTGTATGCGCTGGCCCTGATAAACGGCTCCTATCCCACCTTCAAGGATTCCGTTAAGGATCTCCTGGCGCATGTAACCTTTACCCACACCCTTTTCCCCTTCAGCTATAACAGCACCCCTTTAAACGGCGCTTTATGGACCTTAGGGATTGAGATGCAGTTTTATTTTCTCTTTCCCTTCCTGGCTAGGGCCTTTAAAAAATTTCCCCTGCTCACCTATCTGGGTATGGCGGGGATGGCCCTTGGCTTCCGCCACTTTGCTTCTGCCCAGCCGGATACTTCCATGTATTTCAATCAGCTTCCCGCCTTCCTGGATGTATACGCCAATGGATTTCTGGCCGCATCCGCCTTTTCAGCGCTGAGAAAGAAGCTGGGCAACGGGTGCTGGGATCGGCAAGTGAAGCTCTTTTTCTCGGTGATGTTGATTCTTTGCGCGGTGCAACTGGTAAATTTTGCACGGGGTCAGGCTGGAGAAAACGGATACGAAAGTATTCGCCTGGGCCAGATGGAACGGCGCTTTTCCATGTCGGTCACATTGAGCTGTGCTATGATTTGTGCCGCCTGCGCAGGCAGCGGGGTTAGATTTCTGCTGGGCAATAAAGTGATGCAGTATCTTTCATCCATTTCCTTTCAATTTTATATTTATCACCAGCTCTTTGCCGTGCAGTTGAAAAAATGGGGCTTTCCCCCAAGCGAACACGCTTCTCCCTGGATGAACGGCGATTACAATTGGCAATTGAGCTATACCCTTGCCTGCTTTATCGGCGCCATTGTATTGGCCACCTTGATCACTTATCTGTTTGAACTTCCCATTGCCAGGCGATTGCGCCGCAACGTGGATGCAAAATAAAATATGGAGGAATATACATCATGAAAGATCCCCGTATGTTGAAACTGGCCCACAACCTGATTAACTATTCCTGCCGCCTCAAAAAGGGCGAACGCGTGCTCATCGAAGCCACCGGCATCCCGGAAGATTTCGTATGCGCCCTGGTGGACGAGGCCTATGCCGCAGGCGGCATTCCCCTGGTGCAGATCAATCAGCCCAAGGTGCAGCGGGCAATGCTTCGCGGATGCAGCGAGGAGCAATTGAATTTGATGGCCACCTATGATTCCTTGCGCATGAAGGATTGCCAGGCCTATATCGGCGTGCGCGGCGGCGATAACGCCTTTGAGCAGAGCGACGTGCCCGCCGAGAAAAAGGCCCTTTATGGCCTGAATTATAGCGAAAAGGTGCACTCTCAGATCCGGGTTCCCCACACCAAGTGGGTGGTATTGCGCTATCCCCTGCCCGCCATGGCCCAGCAGGCCAATATGAGCACCGATGCCTTTGAAGATTTCTATTTTGACGTATGCAATATGGATTACGGCAAAATGTCCAAGGCCATGGATGCTCTGGTGAGACGCCTGGAGGCCACCGATCAGGTGCATATTCTGGGCGAAGGCACCGATCTCACTTTCTCCATCAAAGGCATGCCCGCCATCAAGTGCGCCGGTGAATTGAACATCCCCGATGGCGAAGTATTCACCGCCCCCGTCAAGGACAGCGTCAACGGCGTGATCACCTATACCGCCCCTTCCCTTTACCAGGGCGTGCGCCATGAAAATGTGCGCCTCACCTTTAAGGATGGCAAGATCATCAACCAGGAAGGCAGCCATCCTGAGGCCCTCAAGGCCGTATTTGATACCGATGAAGGCGCCCGTTTCGTGGGCGAATTTGCTATTGGCGTGAACCCCTTCATTACCAAGGCCATGCTGGATACCCTCTTTGATGAAAAGATCGCCGGCTCCTTCCACTTCACCCCCGGCGCCTGCTACGATGAATGCCCCAACGGCAACAAGAGCGCCATCCACTGGGACCTGGTGTGCATCCAGACCCCCGAATTCGGTGGCGGCGAAATGTATCTGGACGGTGAACTGATCCGCAAGGACGGCCTGTTCATTCCCGAAGATCTTCAGTGCCTGAATCCCGATGCGCTGAAATAATGCTATTGTTTGCTCCTTCCCCGAGGGAAGGAGCATCAGACTGTCAAAAAACCCTTGGGATGCGTCGAAGGGCCGTATTCCGCGAGCTCAAAGGTCGCCTTGCTTCCTACCGGTCGCAATTCTCCCTTTCGCTCGATTCCTCCGCTTCGCT
>SVGW01000056.1 GCA_015056125.1 Clostridiales bacterium
GTGGCGGATACAGCGAAGCGGAGGAATCGAGCGAAAGGGAGAATTGCGACCGGTAGGAAGCAAGGCGACCTTTGAGCTCGCGGAATACGGCCCTTCGACGCATCCCAGGGGTTTTTTGACAGTCTGAAGCAGGAACGGAATTTTTCCGTTTCTGCTTTTGCGTATTAGGATTTAAGCGCCCAGGGGGATATCGCCCTCAAAGAGGTAACGCAGGGTGGCGGGGCCGGCCACGCCGTCCACCGTGAGGCCCTTCACTCGCTGGAAGGCCTTTACGGCGTTTTCGGTGCCTTCACCAAAGTAGCCATCGGCTACGCCATTATAATAGCCCTTCTTTTTCAACGCCTCCTGCATTTCCTTTACCGGCGTGCCGTAGTAGCCGCGGCGGAGGGTAACATAATCGCCGGAGGGGGCGGGGGTAACCTGCACATATACGTTTTCAGGCAGGGGAGTGGGGGTCTTTCTGGGAGTAGCGGTGGGCTTGCGGGTAGCCATCGGACGAGGAGTGGCGGTCTTGGCCACGGAGGAAGCCGTCTTGGCATTGGTGGAAAAGAGCTTATCGAAGGTGCCGCCGCCGGCTACGCCATCAGCCGTGAGGCTGTGCGCACGCTGGAAAGCTTTCACGGCGTCTTCCGTGCCGGTGCCAAAGGAACCATCCACCGTGCCGGTATAGAAGCCCAGAGACTTGAGTTTGGTTTGCAGGGTACGCACGGCGGCGCCTTCGCTGCCGGAGCGCAGGGTGACGCCTACGATACCGGAAGAAGTGGAGGTGGAGCGGGCAGAGGAGGAATAAAGGGCTTTCAAGGTTTCAGGACCGGCCACGCCGTCGGAATAGGAGCAGTTTCGCTTCTGGAAGGCGATTACGGCGGCTTCAGTGGATACGTCAAAGGAGCCATCGGCCGTACCGGAAAGGTAGCCCAGCTTGATCAGGCGTTCCTGCATCTGGCGCACATTATAGCCGGAATTGCCCTTACGGAGGTAGGTATTCTGGCTGAATGCGGGGGTGGCAGTGGGCCTTGGAGTAGCAGTTTTGCGGGGGGTGGGGGAAGCGGTGGGCTTGGCGGTGGCATTAGCGGAAGCCAACTTGGCCAAGGTGTTGCTGCCAGCCTTGCCATCCACGGTGAGGCCATACTGCTTCTGGAACGCCTTCACGGCCGTTTCAGTGCCGGCACCAAAATCACCATCGATGCTGCCCTTATAGAAGCCAAGCTCGCGGAGCTTGCGCTGCAGGGAGCGCACATCATCCCCGGTGGAGCCCAGTTTCAGAGAAGTGAAGGGCGTGGGCGACGGAGTCGCCGTAGGAGGCGGCGTGACAACTGTGCTGCTGCCGGTATTGATAGGAACCATGCTGTTAAGAGGCGCCACGGTAAAGAGCCAGCTGCCGGTATTGACGGTGGGGGCAGAGGAGGGCAGATTGACCGTGCCGGTATTGGGAAGGGTAGCACTGGTGGGCGCCGCGGTAGCAGGGTTATTGGTGGGCACGGATGTATAAGAGGGATACTCGGGGAAGCTTACATTGTTGCCCTGATTGTTGTTTTCAATTTCAGGGGTCACATAGCAGCCGCTGAGCAAAAGGGGCAACAGCAGCAAGAGCCCGGCCAAAGCAAGCTTTACGGTGCGACGGTTTTTCATTGGGGCATCCTTCCTTCCACAGCAATCACGCTGAAATTCACATGGGGCATGAGCGCCTTCTATTTAATAGACGCAAAGAGGAAGCGGTTTGTTCCCGCAAATTGGAAAAAATTTAAATAATTGCGGATATCATACGTGGCAACGGGGAAAAATATGCGCAGAGCAACCCATGTATCATATACCTATTATAGCATACCATAAATTTGCGCCGAATACAATCACTTTCCGCCCGACAGATTCCGTCAAATTCATAAAATTTTTTATATGAGGGGATTGACAGCGGGAGAAAGTGTGTTACAATAGTCAAGGAAGGTCAAAGAAAGTCAATTGCGACTTTGAGAAAATGGAAACATGAATGAAAAGAGGGATGAAGCATGTCCAATCAACAATATACGCAAAAATCCATGGAAGCCATTCAAGCTGCCCAAAAAATCGCTTCTGAGCGGGGACATCAGCAATTAGAGCAGGCGCATCTATTAAGCGCCCTTCTTTCTGCGCCCCAGGGGCTGATTGCCCAGCTGCTATCCAAAATGGGAACGGATGGAGATCAGCTTATGCAGGGAACAGAGCAGATCATGCAAAAGCTGCCGCAGGTGCGGGGCATTTCCAGAGAGGAAGGCAAGGTATATATTTCTGCCGATCTGGATAAGGCGCTGCGCTGTGCCGCCGATGAAGCGGAACGGATGAAGGATGAATTTATTTCTGTGGAGCATTTGTTTCTGGGGCTGCTAAAGAATGCCGATCGGGAATTGGCGCCCCTGCTTCGCCGGATGAATATTACGGAGGCAGCTTTTTTGCAGGCCTTATCTTCCGTGCGGGGAGCTGCGAGGGTTACCACCCAAACTCCGGAGGAAACTTACGACGCCCTTGCCAAGTATGGCTCAGACCTTGTGGAATTGGCCAGAAAGGGGAAATTGGATCCTGTGATTGGAAGGGATAGTGAAATTCGCAATGTGATTCGCATTCTTTCCAGAAAAACCAAGAATAATCCCGTGCTCATCGGTGAACCGGGCGTGGGCAAAACGGCCATTGCGGAGGGGCTGGCACTGCGGATTGTGAAGGGGGATGTGCCGGATGGGCTGAAGGATCGCTCGGTATTTTCTCTGGATATGGGCGCCCTGATTGCAGGAGCCAAATTCAGGGGAGAATTTGAAGAGCGGCTCAAGGCCGTGCTGGCAGAAATAAAAAAGAGCGACGGGAAAATTCTGCTCTTTATTGATGAATTGCATACGATTGTAGGCGCCGGGAAAACGGATGGAGCCATGGACGCGGGCAATTTGCTCAAGCCCATGCTGGCCCGGGGGGAATTGCACTGCATCGGCGCCACCACTTTGGATGAATACCGCAAATATGTGGAAAAGGACGCCGCCCTTGAGCGCCGCTTCCAGCCGGTATTGGTGAATGAACCCACGGTGGAGGACAGCATTTCCATCCTGCGGGGATTAAAAGAGCGCTATGAGGTGTTTCACGGTGTAAAAATCCAGGATGCCGCGCTGATTGCAGCCGCTACCCTCTCCAGCCGCTATATTACCGATCGCTTCCTTCCCGATAAGGCCATTGACCTGGTGGATGAGGCCTGCGCCATGATCAGGACGGAAATGGATTCCATGCCAACGGAATTGGATGATATTCGCCGCAGGATCATGCAGCACGAAATCGAGGAGGCGGCCCTAAAAAAAGAGACGGACGCCCTTTCCCTGGAGCGCCTCAGCCAGATCCGCAAAGAACTTTCCGATATGCAGGATCAGTTTAAGGAAATGCAGAGCCGCTGGGAAAATGAAAAGAATGAGATTGGCAAGGTGCAAAAGCTTCGGGAAGAAATGGAAAGAGTGAATGCCGAAATTGAGCAGGCTGAAAGAAAATATGATCTGACCCGGGCGGCGGAGCTGAAATACGGGCAATTGCCCAGACTAAAGGAGCAATTGGCAGCAGCCGAAAAAGAAACGCCCTCCGAAGCAACTCTCCTTCGGGATCGGGTGACGGAAGAAGAAATTGCGAGGATCGTGGCCCGGTGGACGGGCATTCCGGTGAGCAAATTGGTGGAAGGGGAAAGGGAAAAGCTGCTGCGCCTGCCCGATACCTTGCATCAGCGGGTGATTGGCCAGGAGGAAGCGGTGGAACGAGTGAGCGAAGCCATTCTCCGCTCACGGGCCGGTGTTGCGGATGAAAATAGGCCCATTGGCTCTTTCCTGTTCCTGGGCTCCACGGGCGTTGGCAAAACGGAATTGGCCAAAGCCCTGGCTGAAGCGCTCTTTGATGATGAAAAGAATCTGGTGCGCATTGATATGACGGAGTATATGGAGAAATTCTCCGTATCCCGCTTGATCGGGGCGCCTCCCGGATACGTGGGCTATGAGGAGGGCGGCCAGCTCACCGAGGCCGTGCGCCGCCAGCCTTATTCTGTGGTGCTCTTTGATGAAATGGAAAAGGCGCACCCGGATGTGTTCAATATTCTTTTGCAGATTCTGGATGACGGGCGGGTGACGGACAGCCAGGGCCGCACAGTGGATTTTAGAAATGCGATTCTGATCATGACCAGCAACTTGGGCTCTTCTCAGATTCAGGAGGGAATCGATGCCGACGGCAATCTTTCCGAACAGGCTCGGGCCGCGGTGAATGCCCAGCTGCGCAGCCATTTCAGGCCTGAATTTTTGAATCGAATCGACGATATTGTGATGTTTACTCCCCTGACCCGGGAGCAGGTGCGCTCCATTGTGGATTTGCTGCTAAAGAGGCTGAAAAACAGGCTCAAGGAAAAGCAATTATCCATCCGGCTTACCGAGGCCGCCCTGGATCGGATGATGGAAATGGGATATGATCCTGTGTATGGCGCCCGGCCCATGAAGCGGCTTTTGCAAAGCAAGGTGGAAACGCTGGTGGCACGAAAGCTGATCGCCGGGGACGTGCTGCCCGGACAGACCCTTGTGATCGATGCATCCCCTCAGGGAGATTTTACGGCAAGCGCAGAATAAGCAAGGAAAAAAGCTGCTGCCCCGGAAAAGAAAAATTCCGGGGCATTTCTCTTCTTTGCCTCAATTTTGCCTATGTTCCGTCACGGTGTTGAAATTGCTCCTTTTGAGAAACCGTGCTATAATATGAAAGCAGCCGGGCAAAAGGCCGGCTGCATTGCAAGGAGGAACACAATGGGAAAACTAATTGGCATTGACCTTGGCACCACCAATTCCTGCGTGGCATTTATGGAAAACGGCGAACCCACCATCATTCCCAACGCGGAGGGCGGGCGTACCACCCCTTCCGTGGTGGCTTTCACCAAGAATGGCGAAAGATTGGTGGGCCAGGCGGCCAAACGCCAGATGGTGGCCAATGCCAGCCGCACGATTTCTTCTGTAAAAAGAGAAATGGGCACGGACTGGCGGGTGAATATTGATGGAAAAAATTATGCGCCTCAGGAAATTTCAGCTATGGTGCTGCAAAAGCTGAAGGCGGATGCAGAGAGCTATCTGGGAGAAGCGGTGACCGATGCAGTGATCACGGTGCCTGCGTATTTTACCGATGCTCAGCGCCAGGCTACCAAGGACGCCGGCCGCATTGCAGGGCTGAATGTGCAAAGGATTATCAACGAGCCTACTTCTGCGGCCCTGGCCTACGGCATCGATAAGGAAGCCCCCCAGAAGATCATGGTGTATGATCTGGGCGGCGGCACCTTTGACGTATCCATCCTGGATATCAGCCAGGATGTGATCCAGGTGCTGGCCACGGCGGGCAATAATCATTTGGGCGGCGATGATTTTGATCAGTGCGTTACCAAATATTTGGTGGAAGAATTTAAGCGCACGGAAAAGATTGATCTGATTCCCGATCATATGGCCATGCAGCGGGTGAGGGAAGCGGCGGAAAAGGCCAAGATTGAGCTTTCTTCTGCAACGGCGGCCACCATTAATTTGCCCTTCCTGGCCCAGGGCGCAGACGGCCCCAAGCATATGGAGCTGACCCTCACCCGGGCTAAATTCGATGATCTTACCCGTCATCTGGTGGAGGCTACTACCGGCCCTGTGCGCCAGGCGATGCAGGATGCGGGCCTTGGCGCCAATGAAATCAGCAAGGTATTGATGGTGGGCGGCTCCAGCCGGATTCCCGCAGTGCAGGCGGAAGTAAAGCGAATGACGGGGAAAGAGCCCTTCCGGGGCATTAATCCTGATGAGTGCGTGGCCCTTGGGGCCTGCATTCAGGGCGGGGTGCTTAGCGGCAGCGTAAAAAGCCTGCTTCTCATTGACGTAACGCCTCTTTCCCTGGGCGTGGAAACGGTGGGCAATGTGTTCACCAGGATTATAGAGCGCAATACTGCCCTTCCCGTGCAGCGCAGCCAGATTTTTTCCACCGCCGCCAATTTCCAAACCTCTGTGGAAATCAATGTGTTGCAGGGAGAAAGGGAAGTGGCGTCGTATAATAAATCGCTGGGTAAATTCCGCCTGGAGGGTATCAGAAGGGCGATGCGGGGCGTGCCTCAAATTGAAGTCACCTTCTCCATCGACGCCAACGGCATTGTGAATGTGTCCGCTAAGGACCTGGCCACCAACCGCCAGCAGCAGATCACCATCAGCGGCTCCTCCAATATGAGCCAGGCGGAAATTGATCAGGCCATGCGGGATGCGGAGATGTATGCGGAAGAGGATAAGCGGAAGAAGGAGGCACAGGCCCAGAAGGATGCGGCCGAATCCCTGCTCAGCCAGGCCAAGCGCACCCAGAAGAAAATGAAGAGCCCGGATAAGGAAAAGCTTACGGAAGCGATTCGTGCGCTGGAGGATGCGCTGAAGCGGGAAGATGATTGGGCGGTAAAAAATGCCTCCGATGATCTGAAAATCCTCCTGGAGGCTGCCGGCCAGTACGTGGATAACGGTGCGGCGGAAAATGACGATGGTTCCTTCGACGTATAATCAAATCCCTTAAGCGGGGGAGAAGAAAAGCATGTTTGGGTATATTACCGTACAGCAAAAGGGGCTTGGAGAAGATGAACTCCATCGCTTCAAGGCCTGCTACTGCGGCCTGTGCAGAAGCCTTGGCAAGCGATGGGGCATGATGAGCCGATGGACGCTGAGCAATGATATGACCTTCCTTTCCATGCTGCTGGGATCTTTGTATGAGCCAATAGAAGAAAAAGGAAGCATTCGATGCCCGGTGCATCCCTTGAAGCCTCGGGCATACGCCCGCAGCGCGGCCGCGGATTATGCTGCGGATATGAATCTTTTGCTGGCCTATTATAAATGCCTTGATAATCAAAAGGACGAGCATGATCCTGCCCAGGGGGCCATGGCGAAGGGAATGGAAAAGGCCGTTCAAAGCATTCGGGAAAAGTATCCTGCAAAATGCGATCGGATCCGGGAAATGCTGGATGCCATTGGCCGCCTGGAAAAGGAAGATTCCAGGGACGTGGATGCCCTTTGCAATCTTTCGGGGCAGATGCTGGGCGAAGTATTTGCCTGGAAAAATGATGCGTGGGCGCCCATCCTGTGGGAAATCGGCGCGGGGCTTGGCAGATTTGTATATTTTATGGATGCCTATGAGGATTACGAGAAGGATTTGAAGAAGAAAAGGTTTAATCCTTTACAGGAGCTTCATAGGCAGCCGGATTACGAGGCCTTCTGCCTGGAAACCCTCACCATGCTGGCAGCCGAAGCTACGGCGCAATTTGAGCTGCTGCCTCTGGAGCGGGATAGGGATATCCTGAAAAATGTGATGTATAGCGGCATATGGACGCGCTACGCCCAGCTGCAGAAAAAGAAAAACAAACAAGAAAAGGAGCACCCGGATGAATGATCCTTTCCAGGTCCTTGGAGTTTCGCCCTCTGCTTCGGAGGACGAGATCAAAGCGGCCTATAGAAAACTGGCAAAGCAATATCATCCCGATCTGAACCCCGGCTCTGCCACTGCCGAGGCCAAGATGAAGGAAGTGAATGAAGCCTATGCCCAAGCCATCAAGATGAAAAAGGGCGGGTATACGGGCTCTTCTTCCTATGGAACGGGCGGCTCCTATGGGGGCAATCCCTATGGCCAGCAAAGCAATCCCTACGCGAATCAGGGCAGTCCCTACGGCAGCCGCCAGAATCCTTACGGCCAGCAGGGCTGGGATCCCTTTGGCTTCGGGTTTGGCTTTGGGGGATATGGCCAGCGGCCCGGGCAGCATCAAAGCGGCCAGGAAAATCGCTCCTATGATAATCCCGAATTGCAGGCGGCCAGCGATTACATTCGCACCGGGCGGTATCAGGAGGCGCTGAATCTGCTCAACCGAGTGCCCAGCCACGATGCCGCCTGGCATTATCTGTTTGCCAAGGCCAATCTGGGGGTGGGGAATCGGGTGGCAGCCTTAAACAGCGCCCGCCAGGCCGCTCAGATGGATCCTGATCGCATGGAATACCAGGAGCTTTTAGAGGAACTGGAATACGGCAGCCGCAGCTATCAGCAGCAGGGCGGCGCCCAGGATTTTCGCAGCCTGATCTGCTCCAATCCCTGCCTTACATGCTGCTTTGCCAATATGCTTTGCAATTGCTTTGGCAGATTCTGCTTTTGCGGCTGCTGATTGATCTGATACGGAGGAAATGATAAAAATGTCTTTCTGGCAGAAAATGAAAATGAATATGGCCCGCTTTATGGAGGGCCGCTATGGCGTGGACTATTTGGGCAATTTCACTTTGTATACCGGATTGATCCTGACGGTGCTGGATATGTTTTTGAATACAGGGCTGCTGGGCTTTGTGGGCATGGCGCTGTATGTGATTACGATCTATCGCATGTTTTCCAAAAATCGCGAAAAGCGCATGATGGAAAACCGTAAGTATATCGAATTAACGGAAGGGTGGAAAAAGAAATTCCGTCAGTATAAATTGCGCTTGAAAAACAGCAAGCAGTATAAGTATTTCAAGTGCCCCAAGTGCAAGGCGCTCCTTCGCCTCACTCGGGGCTGCGGGCAAAAGCATGTGACCTGCGCCCGCTGCAAGCATGAATTTGATCAGAAAGCTTGATAAAACGCCCTTGGCGGCGCTGCGCGAAAATGTGCGGCGCCGCTTTTCTATATGTGAATTGAAATGAGAAAGGGTTGATTTTTAAGGAAAAAATTGCTATGATACAATTATTCACATATGCATAGGCAGGAGGAAATACGTATGCATACCATCAGGATTTTCGATACCGTTGTGAAAAAGCAGGAAAACTTTTGGAACAATATTCATTTTCATCCCACCGACGCCATCGAAGATGAATGGGGCCAGCGGATTTTAAATGAAGTGGCCAAGGATCACGTTGCCCAAACCGTGCGCATGTATGCCATGCTGGAAGATATCGTTTCTATGGATGAAAACGGGAAGCTTCAGTATGATTTTACCGAAAACGACGTGCGCATGGATTACATGGTGGAAAAAGGATTTCAGCTTTTGATTTCCTATAATTTTATTCCGCCCTGCATTGCGAAAAATACGGAAGTTTTTTCTGTTGCCGCCAAGGGGAAGACCCGCTATAAAGGAAAAGTGATCATTCCTTCTCCTCCCAAGGATTATGCCCTTTGGGAAGATATTTGCTATGAATACACAAAGCATATCGTAGGCCGATATGGCGTGGAGCGGGTGAAGGATTGGTATCTGCAATGCTATAACGAGCCGGATATTCCTACATTCTTTATGCCATATCTGAAGCCGGAGGAAAAAGGGGAACGGCTGAAAGAATATTGCAAGCTCTATCATGGCTTTGCCAGCGGCGTTACCCGGGCCCATGTAGGCCTTCGCCTGGGCGGACCGGCCATTGGCGAAAACGTGGAGTTTTTGCAAGGATTCCTCCATTATGTAAAGGAAAATCATGTGCCCATGACCTATCTGAGCGTGCATTGCTATGGCGTGGGCATGCCGGGGCTTCGGGACGGGTTGACGCATCTTGATCCGATGAATCATGTAGTCAAAAATAAAAAATATCGGGAAATTCTGGATGCGTTTTTCCCTGGGAAAATAGAAATGGTGGTAGATGAATGGGGGGCTTGCACGGAAGGATGCTTCAATGTGGATGAATGCCCCAAATTCATGTATCGGGAAAATGAAAAGTTTGCTGCCTATTACGGCAAGATGATCACCTATTGCATCGAGCAGGACGCTGCTCCTACAAAAACCATGATTTGCCTGTCCGGCCAGCATGAAATGACGGTGGATTTCAGCGGCTTTCGCAATTTTTTCACCCTGAATTTTATTAAAAAGCCCATTTATAATGCTTTTGTGCTGGGCGCCAGGCTCAAGAAAAATGTGCTCAAATGGGAGGGCGAAGCGGAAAACCTCTCTGTGCTGCCCACAAGGGATGAAGAAGGCCGCCATGGGGTGATGCTTTCCTACGCCGCGCCTGATTTTGAACAGGAAATTGAATCCTTCCATGGCACATTGGCATTTGAAAATGTATATGGGCAAAAGCATGTGAAGGTATGGGCGATCGATGAAAGCCACACCAATCCCTATGGGTTGTATCTGAAAAACGGTTATTCTCCCAATCTTACGAAAGAGCAGATTGAGGTGCTTCGGGAGGAAGGAAATATAAAGCCCGTGAAGGAATATGACTGTGAAGCAAGCGGCACGCTGAGTATCGATGTTTCCTGCGAAGGCAGCGGCCTTTTGCTGGTGGAATTTTAAAAACAATAAGATTTAATCATAGAGGAGGAAAAACAATGCATACCATCAAAATTTCGGATCGGGTGATCAAAAAACAGGAAAACTTCTGGAACAACATCCATTTCCATCCCACCGACGCCATTGAAGACGACTGGGGCCAAAGGATCCTGAACGAAGTGGCCAAGGACAGGGTGGCCGATACGGTTCGCATGTATGCCATGCTGGAAGATATCGTTTCTATGGATGAAAACGGAAAGCTTCAGTATGATTTTACCGAAAATGACGTGCGCATGGATTACATGGTGGAAAAGGGCTTTCAGATCCTGCTTTCCTACAATTTTATGCCCCCCTGCATTGCCCGGCATCCTGAAGAAAAAAGCGCAGCTGCCAAAAATAAGACCCGCTACAAGGGAAAGATGATCGTGGTTTCTCCTCCAAAGGATTACAAGGCATGGGAAGAGATTTGCTACGAATATACCAAGCATATCGTGGAGCGCTATGGCTTGGAAACCGTGAAAACATGGTATCTCCAGTGCTTCAACGAGCCTGATCTTCCCGGCTTTTTCATGAAAGACGTGCCTGTGGATCAGGTGGAAAAGCGTGCGGCGGAATACTGCAAGCTGTATCATGGGTTTGCTAATGGGATTGGCAGGGTGAGCAAGGAGCTCACCATCGGCGGCCCCGCCCTGGCCCATACCATGGAATTCCTGGACAGGTGGATCAATTATGTGAAAGAAAACAACCTGCAACTGGATTATATCTGCGGCCACAGCTATGGCACTCAGGTGAGCGCTTTGAAAGATGGAACCCGGTCCTTTGACACTATGAACAATGTTTCGAGAAACATTGAATATCTGGACGTGGTAAAGAAGCATTATCCGGAGGGCATGGACATAATCATCGATGAATGGGGCGCATCCGCCCAGGGGTTCTATAATGTGGAAGAGTGCCCTGCTCTTCTTTTCCGGGAAACGGAAAAATTCGCCGCTTATTACGGAAAAATGATCACTCAGTGCATTGAAATGAATGCTGCGCCCAAAAAGATGATGATCTGCCTGTCCGGCCAGCATGAAATGACGGTGGATTTCAGCGGCTTCCGCAATTTCTTTACGCTGAATTTTATCCGCAAGCCCATTTACAATGCCTACGTCCTGGGCCGGAAAATGAAGGAAAACGTGCTTGAATGGGATGGAAAAGCGGACAACCTGACTGTGCTTCCCACGATGGACGATCAGGGCAACCACGCCGTGATGCTTACCTATTCCTCCAAGAATTTTGATCAGGATCTGCCTGCCTTTGAAGGCACCCTGGAAATCAAAAACGTGCAGGGAAATAAGCATGTGACCGTATGGGCCATCGATGCCGATCACACCAATCCCTATGCGGTATTTATGAAGAAGGGCTATCAGCCTGATATGACGAAAGCTCAGATTCAGGAGCTGCAGGAAGAAGGCTTTATGAAGCCTGTGGAGGAATATGACTGTCAGGCGGACGGAACGCTGAAAATTGATGTGAAGCTTTCCAACAATGGCCTGATGGTGGTGGAATTCTAAAATGCAAGGATGCCGGAGGCATAGCCCACGCCTCCGGTTTTCCCATATGGAAAGGATGATTGATGATGGCAAAACTGAGGATTTCCACCAGCTTGAATTTGCATGATGCATCCCGGGATAACATAGCCGAATATATTTCCAAGGGCCTCATTTTTCATAAAAAGATGGGCTTTGATGCGGTGGACATGCCCTCTCCGCTCTTTAAAGGAATGGGCGATAAGTGGGAAGAGGGCATTGCTCACGCCCTTTTGGAATCTGAAAAGGCGGGTATCCGCTTTGAACAGTGCCATCTGCCCTTTGGCATCAAGCCCGATGCGCCCGCGGAGGAGCAGGAAGCGTTCAATGCCTCTGTGCATGCGGCGATTGACGCTGCCAAAATGCTGGGGGTCAGCTATGCGGTGGTGCATCCCAATTCTGTCACTATGCCCCTGAGCGAATATGATGAAAAGGCCCAGCATGATCTGGTGATGGCCCATTTATCGCCCTTTGCCGAGCATGCCCAAAGAGTGGGGCTGAATATTGTGGTGGAAAATATGCGCTACGTATACGGCAATGAGCCGGTGCACCGCTACTGCGGAGAACCGGAGGAGCTATGCAGGGTGGCGGATGAACTGGGCATTGGCATCTGCTGGGATTTTGGCCATGCCAATATTAACGGCCTCAAGCAATCGGATGCCCTGAAATATGTGGGCAAACGGCTGAAAATGCTGCACGTGAATGATAATCACGCCTATCATGATACCCATGTGCCGCCCTTTATCGGGAAAATTGATTGGCAGGATGCTATGCAGGGCCTATCTGCCGTTGGCTATCAGGGGCTGTTTAATTATGAATTGGCGGCTATACGGGTGCCTGGCGCTGCTAAGGAGGATTTTGCCAGATATTTGGTGAATACTGCCCATGTGCTGCTGGATATGATGGATAATTAAAATCCTTTTCGTATTCTCATGATTTTTTAATGAAAAGCTGCTGGCTGCTTTCATCTTTCCGGGTTATCCTGTATGCGTACCGGAAAATGAATGGCGAAACGCCAAGGAGGAGCATAGAATATGGAACATTATGAAATGGTGGAAAAGCTGCGCCAGAAAGCGAATGTAAGCTATGAGGAGGCTAAAGCTGCCCTGGAGAAAACCGATTGGGATATCTTGGATGCGCTGGTGCTTCTGGAGAGCGAAGGCAAAGTGAAAGGGGAAGAGGGCGCCAAGGAATATTCCACCCAGGCCAAGCCGAATGCTAAAACACGAGTGCGCGTTGAGGTGGAAGAGGGCGCCTTCAAAGAGGGACTCAGGAAATTCTGGAAGTTTCTTTGCAGAATGTTTCGCAAGGGCAATGCCAACAGCTTTGTAGTGAAGGATAAAAAGGGCGAAGAAAAAATATCCATGCCCATTACCGTGCTGGTGCTGCTTTTGATTATGTGCTGGCCCATTTCTTTGGTGGTGCTGATCGTGGCGTTGTTTATGAATTATCGCTATTCCTTCCGGGGCCCGGATATCAGCGCCAAGGTGAATGAAGCCATGGATAAGGCAGCCGATGCGATGCAGGGCGAAGAGGAAGAAAAAGAATAAGGGCGGGGAGAGGGAATCTCTCCCTGCTTTTTCAGCTTGGAGGAATCGGGGATGAATATCCTGCTGGTGGAGGATGAAGAAAAGCTGGCTCGCTTTTTGGAATTGGAGCTGCTTCATGAAGGCTATCGGGTGGATAAGGCATTTGACGGAAGAGAGGGGCTTGAAAAGGCGGAGCAGGGAAAATACGATCTTTTGCTCCTTGATATTATGCTTCCCGGTATCAATGGGCTGGAGGTGCTCAGGCGCATCCGGAAAAATTCGGATCTGCCCGTTATCATGCTCACTGCCAGGGATGCTGTGATGGATAAAGTAACCGGCCTTGATATGGGCGCGGATGATTATATTACCAAGCCCTTTTCCATTGAGGAATTGCTGGCCCGCATTCGGGTGACCCTTCGGCGGCAAAATACCAGGAAGGCCCAAGAATCCCTGCTTTCCTGCGCAGATTTAACGGTGGACGTATCCAGGCGCATTGTGATCAGGAGCGGCAGGGAAATCGAGCTTACAGGCCGTGAATTTTCTCTGCTCCAGTATTTTTTGGAAAACAAAACCATCGTGCTCACCCGGGAGCAGCTGCTGGAAAAAGTGTGGGGATACGCCTATATGGGGGAAACCAATGTGGTGGACGTGTATGTGCGGTATCTCCGCGGAAAGATAGATGATCCTTTTGATAAAAAGCTGCTCCACACCGTGCGGGGGGTTGGCTATGTGCTGAGGGAAGGCCCATGAAGGAAGAAAGACGCATGCGCTCCATTGCCAAGCGCATGAACCGCACCTGGTTTTTTCGGATATTTTGGATTATGGTGCTGATTGATCTGTTTGTGGTGGGATTGGCCCTGGCGGGCTGGTGCTATGCGGCGGAGGAAATGGCCGGGGGGTTTCAATGGGCGGATATTCCAAGAAATCTTTCCTGGGAAAAATCCGTAAAATTAATGGATCGCCTGGAAACCATCACCTACACTTTTGAAAGCATAGAAGGGCAGCAGATTCAAGTATCAGCCCGGGCTTATTTTCAATTGGTCAAGCCTTTTATGAAGGCGTTGCTGGGATTTGAAGCCGTGGTGCTGATCATTCAGTATGGGGCAGGAAAGAAAAAATCCAGGCGGTTGCTGGTTCCCTTAGAGCGCATGGCGCAAACGGCCCAGGAACTGAGCCAGCAGCAATTTGACGTGGAAAGGCTCCATCACTTGGAGGACGCCATTGCCACGGTGAGCCCGTTATCTCCTGAAAGCAAGCTGAAAACGGGGGATAAGGAGCTTCAGGGCCTGGAGCAGGCAGTGAATGACCTGGTGACCCGGATGCATGAAGCCTACCGGGAGCAGAGCCGCTTTGTATCCGATGCTTCCCACGAATTGCGCACCCCCATTGCTGTGATTCAGGGCTATGCAGATATGCTCAGCCGCTGGGGCAAGGATGATGAAAAGGTGCTGGAGGAAGGAATCAGCGCTATTCAGAGTGAATCGGCCCATATGAAAAAGCTGATCGAGCAATTGCTTTTCCTGGCACGGGGGGATAATGGGCGAAATCAGCTGGTATATACCCAAGTGGATTTGGCGGGGATGATGCGGGAAGTGTACGAAGAATCCTGCATGATTCATGAGGATCGAAAATGGCAGCTGTCGGCAGAAGGAAAGGTCACCGTGAATGGCGATGGGGATATGCTGAAGCAAACGGCCAGAATTTTGGTGGACAATGCGGTGAAATATACGGTGTCCGGGGATAAGATCACTTTGCGCGCCTATGTGAAAGACGGAATCCCCTGCTTTGAAGTGCAGGATAACGGCATCGGTATCAAGGAGGAGGATATCAATCATATCTTTGAGCGTTTCTTCCGTTCCGATCCGGCCCGCAGCCGGTCCACCGGCGGCACAGGGCTTGGCCTTTCTATCGCCAAATGGATCGTGGAAAAGCATCAAGGGTATTTTGAGGTATTCTCCCGGGAGGAAATCGGCACAAGAATCACTGTGCTTTTACCTCAAGACGAAAAAGAAAAAGGTGGAGCGAGAAAAGCGTGAGGAACAGCCTGGAGTTTACTGGAATACGATATATTTCCCTTGATACATTGGGAATTAGCCAGATGTATTTAAATCAAAAGAAGCTCGATGAAATTCATACTTGGTTTTCGCCGCAGGATTTAAGCAATTTTTCTGCGCTTCCTGTGCATGATTTCGGCAATGGAAGATTAACGCTGACGGATGGCCACAGCAGGGCGTATGTTGCTTATAAGGCCGGGGTGAAAGAAATTCCTGTAGAGTATGACCGAGATGACATGATCATCAGCGAAACAGGGCAAAAACTATATCGTAATGATATCATTTGGTGCAATCGGTTTAACCTGAAATGTATAGCGGACTTAAACGATCGTATCGTACCAAATGAGGTTTATCAGCGCGTTTGGCTGGATCGCTGCAAAGCGGGATACCATTTACTGATTCATGCTTCAGAGGCAGATAGAGCAAGATGGGAAAAACAATACCCACACCTATTCATATACGGTGTGGATAAACTGCAGCATACTTTATATTTTGAAGATGAGCTTGGAAAAACATACACATTTTCGGCCAAGTAATATAATTACCTTTATTTCAGGAAAGAAGGAGCGGGTTATTCTTTGACTGGCAAAGAATAACCCGCTCATAATGTATGCTCAATTATCCGATTCTTCCAGGAATTTAAACAGCTTCCGCTTCACACGCTGCAGGGCGTTATCGATGGATTTCACATGGCGGCCCAGCAATTCAGCAATTTCCTGATAGCTTTTCCCATCGATGAAAGCGTCCAGCACCTGGCGCTCCAGATCGGAAAGAATTTCCGAAATCTGCTTCTGGATTCGGGCCAGATCCTCCTGGCTGATGTAAAGGTCCTCCGGATTGGTGACCCGGCCTTCGATCACGTCCAGAAGGGTGCGATCCGATTCTTCATCGTAAAGGGGCTTATTCAGGGAAACATAACTGTTCAGCGGCACATGCTTTTGCCGGGTGGCGGCCTTGATGGCGGTGATGATCTGGCGCTTTACGCAAAGCTCCGCAAAGGAACGAAAGGAGGCTAAGCGATCGGGCTGAAAATCCCGGATGGATTTATACAGGCCAATCATGCCCTCCTGCACAATATCCTCATGATCTGCGCCGATGAGGAAATAGCTGCGGGCCTTGGAGCGAACGAAATTTTTATATTTGTTCAGCAAATAAGCCAGCGCCTGGCCGTCGCCTTGCTGGGCCAATACCACCACTTCTTCATCCGTCATGGAGAGGAAGCGTTCGTTTTCCCGCTGTTCATCCGTCATGGGGGAGTCTGGCATGGGAACCTCCAAGGGAATTTATTGATCAGCCGCGGCTGGAAAAGGCTGCATAAAGCAGCACGCCGGCGGCCACGGAAGCATTCAGGGAGCCTACGCCGCCCTTCATGGGCAGGGATACCCGATGATCGCTGGCTTCCAGAACCAGGCGGCTCACGCCTTCGCCTTCAGCGCCAATGATCAGGGCCATGGGGCCGGAAAAATCCACCTTGCGGTAATCATCGCCCACCATATCGGCAGCATAGAGCCACACGCCCTGGTTTTTGAGCATTTCCAAAGTGCGGGTGAGGTTGGTAACCCTCGCCACCTTTACCGTTTCAATGGCCCCGGCAGAGGCCTTAACGGCGGAAGGCGTGAGACCCACGGCCCGGCGCTCGGGCACGATCACGCCGTGCGCGCCTACGCAGGCAGCGGTGCGGATAATGGCGCCCAGGTTCTGGGGATCGGTGACGCCGTCCAGCACCACAAGGAAGGGCGCTTCGCCCTTTTCCTGGGCTTCCTGAAGCATATCTTCCACGTCATAATAGCGATAGGCGGAAGCAAAGGCCAGCATGCCCTGATGATTGCGGGTAATTTCATCCAGCCGAGTGCGCTCCACCATCTGCACGGGAATATGGCGTTCCCGGGCCATGGCCACGATTTCCCGGGCAGTGCCGGAAAGATCGCCCTTGGCTACCAGCAGCTTTTCAATATCCCGGCCGGTTTTGATGGCTTCCCGGATGGGATTGCGGCCGGAGAGAAGATTTTCAGGAGGGAGGAAAGCGTCCTCCCGTTCCACAGGGGCGGGCTTGGGAGCGGGCCGCTCAGGGCGGATGGCAGGCTGCTCAAAGCGGGGCTTTTCTTCCCGGTGATTTTCATGATGGGGCTTGGCGGGGCGATTCTGATAGCCGCCCTTTTCATTCTTGGGCGCAGGCTTGCCATAGGGCTTATTGCCCTTGGTGGCGGCGCTTTCCCGGCGGGCTTCATCCGCCTGGGCGGAGGAGCGGCGATAGCGGGTGCCCTCTTCTTCCCATGTGCCGTTGCTGCGCAAATGATCGTTCCGGGTCATTTTCTTGGGTTTCAGATCCTGATAAAAAGCCATGATGACTTAACCTCAATTCTTATAAATTGCTGAAAAATTCGCGCATTTCCTTGGCCTGGCCGCAGCTTTTTCCGCCTTCGGGGCAGGGGCCGGAAAGGCAGCCGGGGCCGGCTTTTTCAAAGATCACCGGGGCCACCTGCTTGCAAAGCCGGAGCATTTCCCGGGCCATGGCACGGATTTCCCACTGGGCGCGGTTGCAGCAGCGCAGAGAAAAAAAGTGCAAAAGCTCCCGGGCGTTCATGGTCATGGTGATATGGGTTTCGCAGGCATTGGGCAGCACGAAGCGGGCGTCCTCATTGCTGCCTTCCCCCTTGCCCA
>SVGW01000057.1 GCA_015056125.1 Clostridiales bacterium
TATAATCCCCGGGATCGCCAGGATTTTGCGCAGTTGTTTCCCGATTTTCCTCGGCCCTTCTGCCTGGCTATGATCCGCATCGATGAAGATAAAAAATCCATTGAGGAAATGGCCCATATCTTTACGGCCATGCTCCAGGCCGCCCATGCGGTGGTGGACCGGATTTATTACGCCCATATGCTGGCTAATGGCGGCCTGCTTCTGGTATTGTCCGAGAGCCAGCCTGAAGCATTGGAAACGCTGAGGGAGAAGCTGCTGAATGAAATGGGCTTTTCCGTGCATGGCGTGCTGGGCCAGCCCTATCAGGACAGCGCTGATCTGCCGGCGGCCTTTGATCAGCTGCAGTGCATGGAGCTGATGCCCTCCTCTTCCAATATCGTATCCTATGCCGATTTTGATGCGGCGGAAAACAGCCATGTGGCCATGCCGCTCACCTTCTCTGCACTTCATGAAATGTATGGGGCCCTGTCCACCGGCAATGAAACCTTGGCGCGGATTATTCTCAACGATTGCACCGATACCCTTCTTCGCCATCCGGATCAATTGATGATGGCGCGGCATACCCACTCCATGATTAGCCATATGCTGGCTCAATTGAAGATGGAATATCCTACGGCGCTGTTTTCCGTGGTGATTCCTGCCTTTGATGCAGGAAACCTGGAATATTTATTCAGAAATGAATTGCCTTCCTGCCTCCATGCCATCAGTCTTTCTTTGATGGAGATGCAGTCGGAGGAGGCTGATCTGCCCACCAATGTGCTGCAGTTTATCAACGATAATATTTTCTCCAATGAATTGTGCGTCACCTACGTGGCCGATCGATTTGGCATTGCCAAGGCCACCTTGCAGAAGATCATTAAAGTGGCTACCGGCACCACCTTCTCCGTGTATGTGGGCACTCAGCGCCTGGAGCGGGCCTATCGATTGATGCAGGAGCCCGGCGTATCGGTGCAGAGGGTATCCGAAATGTGCGGCTTTTCCTCCACCAACTCCTTCTATAAGGCTTTCCGCCGCAAGTATGGCGTGGCCCCCAGCGCAGTGACCGGCGTGCCGGACAGCGAGGAGGAAAAGGCGGAACTGGAACAGAATCTTGCAGATGATCCTTTGGATGATTGATTGAAAAAGCCCTGAAAAGGGCTTTTTTGTAGGAAGGAAGAAATGAAATGCAGGATAGAAAATGGGTGGGAAAATGGATCTGCGCCTCCGAATGCCCCATGGATGAAGCGCCGCTGATGCACAGGACGGCCTATATTCCCGAAATCCGGCCCAATGCCCGGATCTTTATTTCCGGCGTTGGTTTTTATGTGCTCTATATCAATGGCCGGCGGGTGGGGGATGAATTGCTGCAGCCCGCCTTTTCCGCCTACGACCAAACGGTGTATTATAACGTATACGATGCAGCGCCCTATCTGCAGATGGGCGAAAATCAGATTGAAGTGCTGCTGGGCAACGGGTGGTTTAATGAGCAATATCCCAATTCCTGGGGCTATGAAAATGTGAAATGGAAAAGCGTACCCCAGCTAATTTTTGAAATGGAAATGGATGGAGAAAACATACTTTGGTCTGATGGACGATGGAAATGGTCGCCCAGCCAGGTGACTTACAATTCTCTTCGCAGCGGCGAAACCTGCGATCGCACCCGGACCATAGGGCCCATGCAGCCGGTGACCATCGCTCATGGGCCGGGTGGATGCTTAAAACGGCAGATGATTCCGCCCATTCGCCTGAGGGAAGAAATTCGGCCAGTTCAGGTGATGAAGGGGCCCGGGGGAAGCGTGTATGACTTTGGGGTGAATTTATCCGGCAATGCGGAAATATGCGTATCGGGAAAACCCGGGGAAAAGGTGACGCTGCAATACAGCGAAAGAATTTTTCCCAATGGTGAGCTGGATTTGGAAAGCAATGCCCAGTTCGTGCACGGCCCTCGGTTTCAGAAAGACGAGTATGTGCTGGCAGGGGATGGAAAAGAAACTTGGCACAGCGAGCTGGGCTACAATGGCTTTCGGTATGTGGAAGTTTCGGGGAATATCCAGGTGCACAGCGTGATTGGCCGCTGCTTCCATACGGATATTCAAGCTGCCGGGGAAATTGCATGCGATTATGCGCCGGTTTTGGATATCCACAGGGCTGTGCGCCGATCCACCCTGACCAATTTCCATCATATTCCCACCGATTGCCCCCACCGGGAAAAAAACGGCTGGACGGGAGACGCCCATCTTTCTTGCGAGCAGGCGCTGTTTAACTTTGATATGAAGGCTGTCTATCTCAAATGGCTTGATGATATCGTGGACAGCCAGCGGCCAAATGGTGCCATTGCCTGCATTGTGCCGCCCGGGGTATTTGGATATAACTGGGGCACGGGGGCAACCTGGGATTATGCCCTTTTTGAAATCCCCTGGCAGCTGTATCGCTTTACAAAAGATACCGAAGTTCTGCGCCGTTACATCGTTCCCATGGAGCGCTATCTGAGCTTTTTGGAAGCTATGGGCGAAAATGATATTTTCCGGGACGGACTGGGGGATTGGTGCCCGCCCAAAGAAGCTGTGATCTGCCCAACGGGAATGCTGGTGACGGCGTATGCAGCAGCGTGCTTTGAAGGGTATGGAAAAGCGGCGGCTGTGCTGGGCGATACGGAAAAAGCAGCGCAGGCAGAAAAACGCGCCGAGCAGATTCGCAGGGCACTTATAGAAACATGGCCGGAGGAAGAAGCAAAGGGGCAGACGGCTCTGGCGCTATATCTATTCTTCCATCTTTCCAAGAATCCGGAAAGAATCACGCAGCGCTTGGTTGACGAAATTGCACAGGATGGCGGGCATCTGCTTTGCGGCATCCTGGGCACCCGGATGATTTTTGACGTGCTCACGGAAAACGGACACTTTGATACAGCATGGAAGATCGCCATGGCAGAGGGCTATCCCGGATACCGGAATATGCTTTCCCGCAGCGGCGGTACCCTGGGAGAACGCTGGGACGGAAGCTATTCCCTGAATCACCACATGTTTTCTCCTATCGGCGCTTGGTTTTATCGGGCGCTGGGGGGAATTGAAATCACGGAAGCGGGCTTTGAAAAGGTGAGGATTCATCCCCATATGCCGGAGGAAATCGGTTTCTTTTCCGCTTGGCACGCTTCGCCCCTTGGAAAAATCCAGGTATCCTGGAATAGGGAACGAGTGGATATTTTGTTACCCGGGGATTGCCGGGGCTTGGTGTGCCTCCGGGACGGAGAAACGGAAATCCAGGGCGCCGCCAGCTTTTTGCGAAGCCAATTTGCATAATAAAAAAGGGACTGGTTCACGCAAAATGGAACCAGCCCCTTTATTCATCCTCTTCTTGATTGGATACATTTGGGTGGAAGCCAAAGGAAATGGATTGGTTTCCGTGCTTTTGCCGGATGGAATCGATGGCGGTTTCCAGCTTTTCCAGCCGTTCCCGGCGGGTTTGGGAAAAAGGGATATCATCCAGCAGGGTCATTTGCTCCGGCGCTTCCTGGGCGGGCACAAGATTGGTAACCCCCACCGTCATCGCTCGAATGGGGCCGGATGGATCGATGGGCCAGTGGGCTTTGATCAGGTCCAGGGCGGTATCCATGATCTCGCGATAGAGAAACGTATAGTGAGGAAGCGTTACCTGCCGGGAAATCACCCGTAGGGAGGGGGCTTTAATCTGGATTTGCACCACGCTTCCCTTCATTTGATGGCGGCGCAGGTTGGCGGCCACTTCATCGGCCAAAGGGGAGAGGGCGGCGCGGATTTCCTCCAGGGAGGTGAGGTTATACTGGAAGGTTTGCCCCCGGCTGACGGATTTGATTTCCGGGCGCTCGCCGTAGGGACGAACCGGCTCATCATCCAGACCATTAGCATGGCGCCAGAGCTGCTCGCCGCCTTTGCCCAGCCACTTTTGCAGAAGCACAGGATCCGTATGGGCCAGAGCGCCGATGGTATCAATTCCCCGGGGGATAAGCACTTGGGCGGCGGACTTCCCCACAAACAGCATATCCTGAACGGGCAAGGGAAAAAGGATTTCGTGATAGTTTTCGGGGGTAATCACGGTGGTGGCGTCGGGCTTTTTATAATCGCTGCCAAGCTTTGCAAAGATTTTATTGAAGGATACGCCCACCGATACGGTGATCCCCACTTCCTTTTTTACCCTTTCCCGAATGGTATCGGCCAATTGGCGGGGCGTCATGCCATAAAATGCGGTGGTGCCGGTGAGATCCAGAAAAGATTCATCAATGGAAGCGGGCTCTACCAAATTGGTGTATTCCAAATAGATTTGATTCACTTTGCGGGAAATTTCACTGTAATAGCGATGGCGTGGAGGAACAAATACGAGCCCGGGGCATTTTTTTCGGGCTTGCCACACCGTGTCCGTGGTGCGCACCCCTGCCTTTTTTGCCAGGTCATTCTTGGCAAATACCACCCCGGTGCGCTTCTGGGGATCGCCGGCCACGGCCAGGGGCACATTTTTTAGCTCCGGATGCTCCAAGCATTCGCAGGAGGCGTAAAAATTATTGCAGTCGCAGTGGAGAATCAAGCGGTTCGTGCTGGGCGCATGGGCCATGATTACGCCTCCTTTCATACTTTTTCAAGTATGTTATATTATAAACCGAAACAGGCCGGGATGCAAATGCAGAATTGTTACATATTGGCAGAGCATAGAAATGGAATTGTGTATTGACAAGGAGGCGCTATGAAGGTAAAATATGTATGTATTATTGGATTACTGTGTATTTTCGCAGGTTTCCCCGAAAATATGCCGTGAGGCAGGATAAAATGGTCAGTTCATGGCGAAAAATGCAGGAGCGGAAAAAACGCGGCGATGAAACCGCCGTGATGTCAATCTTTGAAATTTTTTTCCGCGGCCTGCACGCAGCTGGGATAATCCAATAAGGCGCACGTCGCCTGCATGGGAATGCGCTGCCGGCAGGGCCGGCCCCCTGTCTACAGACAGAAGAAAAAATTGCAAAGCTGAGGATGGAGTATGACTTCAGTAAATGAACGCAACATGAACCTGAGCAATCAGCCAGGAATGGAAACCCCGGATCAGGAAAACGGTGAAATGGAAATTAATCTGGTGGAGCTGCTGCTTCGCCTGCTGGAAAAATGGAAGATTATCACGGCGGCGGCGTTGGCGGGCGCCATCATTTTCTGCGCGTACACTGCCTGCTTCATCGCTCCCACCTTTACTGCTACGTGCAAGCTCTATATTTTGAACGCCACCAATTCCATCGTGAATCTTTCCGATTTGCAGCTGGGCAACGCTCTGGCGGCGGATTATCAGGAAGTATTCGCCAACCATGAAGTGCATGATCGGGTGCGGGAGCGGATGCAGCTGGATCCGGAAAAATACAGCTATAAAAAGCTGAATGAAATGGTTTCCGTATCCAATCCCAATGATACCCGCCTGCTGTATGTGACCGTTAAGGCCAAGAGCCCCCGGGAAGCCCGGGATCTGGCCAATACCTATGCTTTGGTGGCCCAGGGTTTCATTCCCGAAAAGATGGATGGCAATGCGCCTACGATCTTTGAAGAAGCAATGCTGCCGGAAGTAAAATCCGGCCCCAGCCTGAGCAGGAATACCATTCTTGGCTTCCTCCTGGGCGCGGTGATCGCCAGCGCCGTGATCGTTGTGCTCTTTATCATGGATGATCGCATCCGCAGCAAGGAAGATATTGAAAAGCATCTGGGCCTGCCCACCCTGGGCATGATGCCCATGGGCCAGCAAACGGCTGACGGCAAGGGCCTCAAGGATAAAAAGAACAAGAAGGGTGTTCGGAAAGGAAACAAGCACGTATGAAAAAGGCAATCATCCATCGGGTAGATGCGCAGGACTATACCGGCGCGGAAGCTCTGAATACCATTTGCAGCAACCTTTCTTTCTCCGGCAAGAATCTGAAAAAAATCGTGTTCACCAGCTGCACCGCTCATGAAGGCAAGAGCTATATGACCATGCAGATCATGCAGAATCTGGCTCGCCGCGGCAAGCGGGTGGTGCTGGTGGATACCGACCTTCGCATGTCTGTGCTGGTGAGCCGCTACGATATCGAAATTGTAGGGGAATATACCGGCTTGGCTCATTATCTGGCAGGCTACTGCAATGTCGATGACGTGGTATATGAAACCAACATCGAAAATGCATATTTGGTTCCCGAAGGACGGGACGTGGCCAACCCCATTCCCCTTCTCAATTCCCCTGATTTTAAGGATCTGCTGGATCGGCTGGCGAAACAATTTGATATTGTGCTGGTGGACGCTCCGCCCATTGGCTTGGTGATTGATGCGGCGGAAATTTCCCGCTTCTGTGATGGATCCGTCTTTGTGTGCGCCTACAACAGCACCCGCCGCCGGGAATTGGCCGCCGCCAAACGGCAGATGGAAGCCGCCGGCCGCCCTGTGCTGGGCTGTATTATCAATAAGGTAACCTTCGATACCATCAGCTCCAAAAAATATTATAACCGCACTTACTATTCCCATTACAACAGCGATTATTATACCCGGGAGGGGAAAAAGGGCGGTAAAAGAACGCGCAAGGAATAAGGAATGCCCATGTTTATCGATATCCACCACCACCTGGTGTATGGCGTGGATGACGGGTGCAAAACCCTGGAAGCCATGCAGCAGATGATCCGCCGGGCTTATGAGGATGGCACTCGCTATTTGATTGCCACACCTCACGCGACCCCAGGGAGAGAGCGCTTTCCCTGGGCGGATTATTATTCGCATCTAAAGCAGGCGCGGCAATTTTGCCAGGATGCAGGAATTGACCTGAATATCTATGAAGGATCAGAAATTCTTTATACCCGGGAAACCGCCCGGCTGCTGAGAGAACGCCAGATTCCTTCCCTGGCCAATTCCAGATTTGCGCTGCTTGAATTCTTGCCGGAGCACGATTATGAATATTTGTGCGAGGCGGCCAGAAATGTGCGCAGCGCAGGGTTTGTGCCCATCTTTGCCCATATTGAGCGCTATCCCTGCCTGAAAAAGGTGCAGCAATTGGAATTGCTTCGGGAGCATTACGGCGTTCGCCTGCAGATGAATGCCAGAACCTTGATTCGCAAAAACGGTTTTTTTGAGGATCGGAAAATCCGCCGGTTTCTGGATGCAAATATGATTCACTATATTTCCAGTGATGCCCACGATATGCCCCATCGGCATACCTGCATACACGAGGGATATGAAAAGCTCAAGGAAATGTACGGCCGGGAGCGGGCAGAGGCGTTGACCTATGGCAATGCCCTGGAAATTTTTCAGTAAAGCAAGGCGCCCGGAGCACAAGGAGGAATGAAATATGCGCACATTTCATTTTTGCAAAAGATTCGCGGCATTTCTGGTGCTGGCAGTGATGCTTCTGGTCCTTCCGGCCCCGTCTCTTGCGGCGCTGGAATCTGATAATCCCCTGGTGGATCCCAAGCCCATTACCGAGTATGCGCAGACGGAAGATGAATTTTTGAATGTTCTTCTCCTGGGCATCGATTATGGCTTTGACGGTTATTGGGGCAGCGGCGGAAAAAAGGTGCTGGATAATTGCCATACGGATGCCATCATGGTTTTTTCCGTCAATCTGACCAAGCAGCAGATTTACTTTCTTTCTCTGCCCCGGGATACCCTCACCTACATTCCCGGCGTGAAGGGCATTTATAAGCTCAATGCCGCTGTAAACTGTGCGGAAGATATGGCGGAGGGAATGGAACGCATCTGTGCCGCTGCCAGCTGGCTGCTGGGCGGCATCAAGATCGATAAATACGTTGCTGTGGATATGAATGCGCTGATTCGGCTGTGCGATGCCATGAAGGGCGTGGATTTTGACATGGATATGGCCTATACCGGCAGCAGCGGCAGATACTATTACAAGGGCTTTCAGCATTTGGATGGAACAGGGATTATGGACTATGTGCGTGCCCGCCACAACGCCACGGTGGACGCCAATGATATTGGCCGCACGGGACGCCAGCGCGAAATGATGATGGCCTTGTTTAAGAAGCTCAAAAAGAACATTGGCTATCTCAATCCTCTGCTGGCAGAGGCCCAGGAGGATGATATCAATATCTTCCGCAATGTGCACACGGATGATGTGATGAATATGGTGCCGATGCTGATGAAGATCAGCGAAAGCAGCCTGGCCTCCCGGGTGCTTACCGGTAATTACCGCTTTACGCTGGTGGACTGGAATTTTACCATCACCGATCAGGAAAATCGGATGGCCGTTCTCAAGGAAGTATTCGGCATTGATGCGGAGCCTCTGAAGTATACCAGCCTGGCATACACCAAGTGGCTCACCGATTCCGGCATGCCCTCTGTGCGGAATATTGAAATGGCCCGGCTGCTGATTGCCCACGGCGAGCAGCTGGCCAATCCCACACCGGCCCAGCAGGAAGCATTGCAGAAGCTGATTGCAGCCCATGATGCATTGGTGGAGGCCTTTGATCAGGCGGCCAACTCCATGACGGAAGAGGATACGGAAGCCATGGTGAAGGCCCGGGGCGCATTGCGGGATGTGGGCGAGGAGGCGGATGACGTGCTGGGATATCCGGAAACGCTTTCCTGGCGCACAATGCCTCTTTGGTACCGTGATCCTTTGATCAATGAATATCCCGATGTGCAGTGGAGCTAATCAATCAAATCATGATCATGATGATGAAATGAAGGAGAAGTGCTATGACGAAGAAAATCTTGTCCATGATGCTTGCGTTGATGATGGTGATGAGCATTCCTGTGTCCGGTCTGGCCATGGTAGAATCCCGAAATCCCTTGATCGATCCCAAGCCCCTGACGGAGTATGCGGAAACGGAAGATGAATTTGTTCATGTATTGCTGCTGGGCAATGAAATGGGGTTTGGCTCGTATTGGGGAAGCGCGGGCGCCAGCAAAAAAAAGGTTGGTCTGATGGCTTTCCACACCGACGTGGTGATGGTTGTATCCTTTAATCTGACGAAAAATCGCGTGGATTTCGTTTCGATTCCTCGGGATTCCATGACCTATGTGCCCGGCGTTCAGGGTATTTACAAGCTGAATGCGGCTTTCAACTGTGCGGAAACGCCGGAAGACGGTATTCAGAATTGCTTGGCTGCTGCCAGCCAGATGCTGGGCGGCATCAAGATTGATAAGTACATGATGGTAGATATGGGCGCCATGGTTGAACTGGGCCAGGCCCTGGGCGGCGTGGAATTCGTGCTGGATATGACCTATCAGGGTGCTTTCAGATATTTCTGGAAGGGCCTGCAGGAGATGGACGGCTACGCCATTATGGACTATGTGCGCGCCCGCCAGAATGCTACCATTGATGATAATGACCTGGGCCGCACCCGCCGGGGACGCTCCATGATGATCGCCATTCTGAAAAAGCTGCAGAAGGAACAGGGCCTGGTTCAGGATCTTTTTGATGTGATCAACACCACTGAGCATACGATCATGACCAATATCACCCAGGAGGAAGTCAATTCTCTGCTTCCTTTTATCTCTGAA
This sequence comes from Clostridiales bacterium, assembly GCA_015056125.1. GTDB lineage: Bacteria > Bacillota > Clostridia > Christensenellales > Aristaeellaceae > RUG563. The sequence goes on from SVGW01000057.1 coordinate 9,462, forward strand.
ATCAAGGAAGAAAATATTGGCAGCCATGTGATGGACGGCAGATACCGCTTTGCTTTGGTGGACTGGAATATGCACTTTGTGGATCAGAATCACCGGCTGCAGGTGCTCAAAGACGTATACGGCCTGAATGCTGAAAAGCGTCTCCACGAAAGCTTAAACTATGCGAATTGGCTGGTGGAGGAGGGTTTCACAGCGGTTCGCCTGATCAAGCGGGCCAGAACGCTGATCGAATATGCGCAGGCCAAGGACAATTTGACGGAAAATCAGCAGAAGATGCTGGATGAGCTGATTGCAGCCCATGATCTGGCGGTGGAAACCTTTGATCAGGCAGCCGATACCCTGGATAGCAACGATAATTCTAAGATGGTGAAAGCCCGCCGCGCTTTGCGTGATTTGGGGAAGGAAGCGGAGAAGATTCTTGGCTATCCTGAGGAAATTGCCTGGAGCAGCAATACGCTTTGGTATGTGGATCCCATTATCAACGAGTATTGGGATCTCAACTGGCGCTGATTGACAGTGTGGCAGCCAATCATCTCTGCTTGGCGGAGGTGATTGGCTGTGCTTTGTGTAAAGAGCGCTTTGTCAAATAGGAGAGATGGCAGATGAAAGCGACGCTGGTCATTATGGCAGCAGGCATTGGCTCCCGCTTTGGCGGCGGCATCAAGCAGCTGGAGCCTGTGGGCCCCGGAGGCGAAATTATCATGGATTATTCCATTCATGATGCCATTAAGGCCGGATTTGAGAAAATCGTATTCATTATCCGCAAGGATATTGAAAAGGATTTCCGGGAAGTGATCGGTGAGCGGATTGAAAAGCTTTGCGCCCGGTTGGGGGTAGAGATTGGTTACGCATATCAGGCTCTGGATGCGCTGCCTAATGAGGTTAAGCTGCCGCCAGCAAGGAAGAAGCCCTGGGGAACAGGCCAGGCTGTGCTGGCCTGCAAGGAATTGCTGCATGAGCCTTTTGCTGTGATCAACGCCGATGATTACTACGGAAAAGAAGCATATGGAAAAATCTTTTCCTTTTTGCAGGAATATTCTCCCAACAGGGCGAATCACTTATGTATGGCAGGCTTCATTTTGAAGAATACGTTAAGTGAATTTGGCGGGGTGACCCGTGGAATTTGCGCCCTGGATTCTGCAGGCCGGCTGATGGCGGTGGAGGAAACCAAGAATATTGTGAAAACGCCGGAAGGCGCCGCCGCGGGCGAAAGAAAACTGGATCTGAATGCGCTGGTTTCCATGAATATGTGGGGATTGACGCCGGAATTCCTGGGGCTCCTGGAGGAAGGCTTCGCCGATTTCTTTGCGGATATCGCCGGAAAAGAGGAAACGGCCGAATATCTTTTGCCGATTTTTATCGATGGGCTGCTGAAGGAAAAGCGGGTACAGGTGCAGGTGCTTGAAACCGGCGATCAGTGGTACGGGGTCACTTACAAAGAAGATAAGCCTGCTGTGGTTGCTGCCATCCGTCGGCTGATTGACGAGGGTGCATATGCCTCGGATCTGTTCAGCGATTTGAATGGAAAGCAATAAAATTCAATACAAAAAAATCATCATGGTACCATCATGAGGCAATGGGCCCGGAGGGCGGGTCTCGGATTATCATGATAAGGAGTAGGAGACGGAAAGATGAAGGAAAAACTGAAGCAGGTTTGCAAAGCCTTCCGGATTGCGGGAGAATTGGTTTCTTTCGAAGAAATTCAGGTAGGGAATGTGAACCATACTTTCAAGGTGAATTTTGTTCGCCCGGATGGAAAGGAAAAAAGCTATATTGTCCAGAAAGTGAATACCTTTGTGTTCAAGCAGCCTGAAAAGGTGATGGACAATATTGATAAAGTGACGGAGTATATCCATCAGAAGGATCCGCATCGGAAGGCGCTGCATTTTCACCATACCGCCAATCGGAAAAACTATTTGGCGGAGGAAGACGGCTTCTGGCGTCTGTTCAACTACATTCCTTCTGCTACCTATAATGTGACGGATGATCTGGAAGTGGTGGGAAATGCCGGTGAAGCCTTTGGCGAATTCCAGATGATCCTTTCGGATTTTGAAGCGGACAGGCTTTTTGAAACCATTCCTGATTTCCACAATACCTCCAAGCGCTTTGAAAAGCTGCTGGCGGACGCCCAGGAAGATCCCTGCGACAAGGTGAAGGAAGTGGAAGCAGAGCTGGCCTGGCTCAAGGAAGTAAAGGATCTGGCATGCCGATTGACCACCATGCACGAGCAAGGCGACCTTCCTTTGCGAGTTACCCATAATGATACCAAGATCAATAATGTGCTTTTTGACCGCGATAATAAAAAGGCCCTGGTGGTAATCGATCTGGATACGGTAATGCCCGGTTTGGTGGGCCATGATTTTGGCGATGCCATCCGTTTTGCCGCCAATTTCGTGGAAGAAGATTGCAAGGAAGCTGAAAAGGCAGGGGTTAACCTGGCGGTGTTTGAAGCCTTTGCGGATGGCTTCCTGAAATGGACCGCCAAAACGTTGACTGAAAACGAAGTGAATACCCTGGCGCTGAGCAGCTTTGTGCTGACGGTGGAGTTGGCCACCCGTTTCCTGGATGACTACATCCTGGGCAGCCCCTATTTTAAGATCTATTATCCTGAGCATAACCTGGTGCGTACCCGCTGCCAGATTGCTTTGGCCAAGGATATGCTGGAAAAAATGCCACAGATGGAGGCTATTGTACGCAAGTGCGCGGCTAAATATTGCTAAGCATGTCAAGCAAAATCCCCCTTTCTCCGAATCGCCAGGAGAAGGGGGATTTTTGCATAAAAGCGCCTTGAAAGTAAGAAATGATCAAAAATTTCTGCTAAAAGACTATCTTTTAGCAGAAAAATCATATATAATGAAAAAAATCATCCCATTGATTCAAACAGCCAAAGGCTGGTGCACATGAAAGAGGGGTTAGGGCCATTTTGTATTGCATGATTATTGATGATGAATGGCAGACCAGGGAAGGCCTGGTGCAGTGGGTGCCTTGGGATCGCCTGGGGATTGATCGGGTGCAGTGCATGGAAAATGCTTTGCAGGCCCTGGATGCCATGAAGGAAGATATGCCGGATATGATTATCAGCGACGTGCGCATGCCCCATATGACAGGGGTGGAATTGCTCATCCGGCTGCGCAATGAGGGAAATATGGTTCCCTTTCTGTTTATCAGCGGATATGCGGATAAAGAGTATCTCATGGCCGCCATCCGTTATCAGGCTTCCGATTATGTGGAAAAGCCCATTGATATGCAGGAATTGACCCAGGCTCTTGAAAAAACGGTGAGCCAGCTGAAAGCAGCCCGGAATACGGATGCAGAAGTGACGGCCATCCGCCTCACTTCGGCGGATACCAGGTATGATGAAGTGGATTCCTTTCTGCAGGCGACCGGCCACTCCTTTTCCCAGGCGGAAAATTACTGGGTATGCATGGTGCGCTCCCGGCAGCAAGCGGAGGATGCGGTGCGCACTTGGGGCTGGCCGCATATGGCAGAACGGCTGGATGAGGAAAATCTTCTCTTTGTTACCTGCCAGATGTCAGGCGATGCGCCGCCTGATTTTGCTTCGCTGTATGAGGCCCTTCTAATCCAGGATGGCATGGCGATCCTGGGAATCAGCTGCCCTTGCACCCGGCCGCAGGAATTATCCAAGCGCCGGGCTCAGGCCACCTTGGCCATTCAGCGGGGCTGGTTTTTTGATCAGGGCGGTTGCTTTTGCTATGCACCGCCGGATGGGTATGCCCGCAGCGTGCTGGATAAGTTGATGGAAAGAATCCGTCCCGGCCTTTCCGCGCAAACCAGCCAAACGGTTACGGCTCATCTGCTCACCCTGCAGGAGCAGTGGCGGTCTATCCCCGGCCTTTATCCTCTGGAGGCAGTTTCCCTGCTTTCTTCCCTGCGGGAGCAAATTCTCCAATGGCTGCCTGCTCATCAGGAACAGATCAAGGGGGATGAAGTGATGGCGGAGGTATGGAAGGAAGTAGCGGAAGCTGGCCGCTTCCGGGAAGCGCTGTTGGCGGTGAATCGCTGGGTGGATCTTTTGTTTCAGCGCCATTTAAACCGTCACCGCTATGGCGTGGCCATGACCAAGGCCCTGGAATATGTGGATAACCACTATGCGGAGAATCTTTCGGTGGAATTGCTGGCGAAAGAATGCTTTATTTCTTCTTCCCACCTGTCCCATCTGTTTCGCAGCAGCCTGAATACCAGCGTGAAGCAGTATATCAACGACTTGCGCATTGAGCGGGCCAAGGCGCTGCTGTTGGATTCCAAGGTACGGCTGTATGAAGTGGGCAGCCGGGTAGGGATTGCGGATGCTTCTTACTTTTCCAAACTTTTCAGAAAGGCTACCGGTGCTACTCCTTCGGAGTACCGGGCGAAATACCTGAAATGAAAATTGCTGCTTATTTGCGAAAAATAGGCGCCAAGGCGCTGGATATTTCCGTTCGGAAGCATATGCTGTTTTATTTTCTGATGCTGGGGTTGGTTTTGATTGCCAGCATGACATGGTTTTTTACCAGCAAAATGATTGAAACGGCGGCGCAGAAAAATTTGGAAACCACCAGCAACCTGGTGGAATACATGGGCAATATATTGGGAAACCGCCTGGATAACGCCATGCGTGCTGCGGATTTGACCATGCAACAGGAAACCATCCTGGATATGATGGATAAAACGACCTATGGCAAGGAATATTCCATGAAGGCGCAATTGGAGGACGAGGAAGAGGTAACCGATTTTCTCACGCGTCTGGAATACAGCAATAATCTGGTGCGGGTGCGGCTGCTTTTACACGGATCCCCCATTTATATCAATGAAATTATTCATTACTTTCCTCTGACGGATGATATTATCGCCAAATACCAGGAAAATAAATACACCACACACTGGCTGGAAGAGAAAGAGTTCCCTTATATATATAAGAAATCTCAGCGGGTGATCAGCGTATACCGGCCGGTGCGGAGCCAAAGGAATTTTGAGGATTTGGCCGGCATCGTGGCGGTGGATATTGCCCTTTCTGAAATTGTGGCGGAAATGGAAAAGGTGCTGGAAGGGGATGGCACCGCCGCTGCCCTGCTGGATGCACAGGGAAACCGGATCGTGACGGTAGGAGAGGAAACGCTGCTGCCTGCCCAGTACGGCCCCATCAATCAATGGGAGCAAACAAAGGACCGACAGATTTATAGCTATGTCACCACTTTGGGGGATTGGGAATGGTCGCTGGTGTATGCCTGTAGCGATGAAAAAATCGCAGGGCAAAGCAACGAAATGATGCTGGATATTATGACCGGCGTGGCGATTCTCACGGCTTTTGCCTGCCTGCTTTCGCTTCTTAGCAGTTCCCTCACCACCCGGCGTATCCGCCGCTTGGCGGCGGCTATGACCAAGGTGCAGTCCGGGCAGATCACCCATCGGGTGACAGAAGGCGGCGGAAATGAATTAGGGCTGCTGGAGCATAGCTTTAATGCCTTGCTGGATACTCTGGACGCCACCGTGGAAGGAAAAATTCAGGATCGGCTGGCCCTGCAAAAGACAGAGGTGCGCCTGCTCCATGCCCAGATACAGCCCCATTTCCTCTATAATACCCTGGACTTGGTGAATTGGCGATTGATGCAGGCGGGGGACTTAAAGGGCAGCGAACTGGTGAAAAAGCTGGCCCGGTTCTATAAGCTGGGGTTAAGCCACGGAAAAGACCAGATTCCACTTCGGGATGAATTGGAGCATGCTCGGCTATATGCTGAAATTCAGGCATTCCGGCTGGGAGATTTTGTGGATGTGTTCTTTGACGCCCCGGAGGAAATGCTGCATCTGCACGTGACTGGCAATATTCTTCAGCCTTTGATCGAAAATGCCATCCAGCATGGCATTCGGGAAAAGCAGGATGGCCGCGGCGAGATCTGGGTGAAGGTGCGCCGGGAGGAGGAAGGAATGCTGATAATGGTGGAGGATAACGGTGTGGGCGCAGATCCCGAAAAAATGGCGCAGCTGATTCGGGCGGATACCACGGTGAACCATTACGGCGTGTGGAGCATCCATAAAAGGCTGCAGCTCACCTATGGCCCCCATGCCGGCCTCACCTATAAAAAAGCGCCGGGCGGCGGCACCATCGTGGAAGTAAGACTTGGATAAAACAATTGTACCAAAGATTCTCTGCTTGGCGGAGAATCTTTTTTATATGGAACAAATTTGACCCATTTTTGTTATAAAATAGATATAAAATAATAGAAAATCAGCTGACATGTACAAAAAACAGCAGAAAAATCATAGAAATCACAGGTTTGTACGGTTGCTTTTATTTTGTTCTCATTATATAATGTCTATATAGAAAGTATGAAGGGGTGGAATGTTCATGAGTTTAGCGAAAGAACGTACGCTAAATAACAACTCGTTCATGTCATACTTTAAGAGAAACTATGACATGTATTTTCTGCTGATCCCTGGTCTGATCTATGCCATCGTATTTAAAATCCTGCCGCTGGCCGGTATCTATATCGGTTTTGTGGATTACAACATGTTTGCCGGCAACAGCCCTCTGGATGCCATCTTTGCCAGCGAGTTTGTGGGCTTTGAAAATTTCGCACGGGTGTTCAAGAAGGTGGCCTTTACCCGGGCTCTTACCAATACCTTCATCATCAGCTTCATGAAGATCGTGTGCGTGTTCCCTCTGCCCATTATCTTCGCCTTGATCATCCACAGCGTGCATAACCGCTACTTTAAGAAGACCGTGCAGACCATCATCTATCTGCCCCACTTCTTCTCCTGGGTGGTTGTGGCCGGTATCTTCAACCAGATTCTGGCCAGCAACGGCATTGTGAACACCGCTTTGGTAAATCTCGGCATTTTGAATGAGCCGATCATTTTCCTGAGCCATCAGGGCCTGTTCCGCTGGGTGCTGGTATTCACCGATGCCTGGAAGGAAGTGGGCTGGGGCACCATTGTTTATCTGGCCGCCCTCTCCGGCGTAGATCAGGAAATGTATGAAGCGGCCGTAATCGACGGCGCCAAGAAGTTCCAGCAGCTGATTTATATCACCCTGCCCAGCATCACCTCCACCATCGTGCTGATGCTGGTTATGCGAGTGGGCTCCATCATGGACGCCGGTTTCGGCCAGATCCTGGTTATGTACAACCCCACCGTTTACAAGGTTGCCGATATCATCCAGACTTACGTGTACCGCATCGGCCTTGGCCAGATGGACTTCTCTCTGGGTACTGCCGTGGGCCTGTTCAACTCCATCGTGGCCATGACGTTGACCTTGGGCACCAACTACGTCAGCAAGAAGATCAACGGCCGCAGCGTTTGGTAATCGTCTGCTGAATTTCCTTTGTAAACAATGCGGGCGTGTATACCACGCCAGGAAGGAAGTAAACTTATGGTTGAAAGAAAAACAACTGCCACATATGTGTGCGGTGTGCTGAAATACCTGGTTCTGATCTGCTTTGCGCTGATGACGCTGCTCCCCTTCATCAACCTGGTGGCCAAGTCCTTCTCCGATGACGCTCCCGTTATCGCGGGCCGCGTAGGATTCATTCCCATTGATCCCACTTTGGCTACTTATTCCTACGTGCTCAAGGGCAACACCTTCTTTAACGCCTTCAAGGTGTCCGTATTCATTACGCTGTTTGGCTCCCTGTGCTCTATTATCATCACCTCCATGCAGGCGTATCCCCTCTCCCGCACCCACTTCCGGGGTCGTAAGCCCATCCTGTATATGTGGGTTTTCCTGATGCTCTTCAGCGGCGGCATGGTGCCCAACTACATGCTCTATCGTATCCTGGGCATGATGGATACCATCCCTGTTCTGATTTTCCCGCATCTGCTTTCCGTGTATAACATGTTCCTGATCAAGAACTACTTTGAATCCCTGCCGGACAGCCTGGAAGAAGCCGCCCGTATCGACGGCGCTACCAACATGACTGTGCTGTTCAAGATCATTCTGCCGGTGTCCCTGCCCATGCTGGCCACTATCACCCTGTTCTATGCGGTAAGCTATTGGAACGACTACTTCACTGCTCGTATGTACATCTCCTCTGTGAACAAGCGCCCCCTGCAGCTTTATCTGTATGACCTGATCAACAACGCCATGCAGCTGCAGAACCAGGGCGATCAGGGCAACACCGGCTCCATCAACGAAGATGAAATTGCCAACCTCACCGCCGAAACCGTGCGTTCTGCCGCCATCGTGCTCTCCACGGTTCCGATCTTGGTGGTATATCCCTTCCTGCAGAAGTACTTCGTGACCGGCATGGTCGTGGGTTCTGTGAAGGGCTAAGAAATTCGATACAATTTGCCGCTGAGCGGCATAAAATTAAAAAGGAGGAACACCTCTATGAAAAAGACCCTGGCTCTGGTCCTGGCTCTGATTCTGGCTCTGGCGAGCATGAGCTTTGCCGTGGCGGAAGAAGAAGTGAAGGGCGAAATCAAGTACCTGATGGGCTACTGCTCCACCGACCCCAATGCGGAGCCCCCGGCTGCC
>SVGW01000058.1 GCA_015056125.1 Clostridiales bacterium
GGATCGCACAGACATCGATCTTATCATCCAGCGTATCAAGGTCTACGAAGACCATCTGGAAATCCAGCTGCAAGCCGACATCGACACCCTCATCCGCACGGAAGCCATGGAGGATACCGTAAATTTTAATCAGGGCATCGAGAACTTGAACTGCCGTATTGTCCAGTCTGCAAAGAATCAGAAGGACAAGGTTTTCGATGTCCATGTTATCAGTGACGGCGACCCGCTGGAGATTTACACAGACCGGGATGGAGAGGTAATTTTGAAAAAGTATTCCCCCATTGGCGAAATGTCTTCCTTTGCCAAAGATTACACCGAATCCCTGTTTCGCTCTCTGGGACACATTGCCTGCATTGTGGATCGGGATCAAGTGGTGGCAGCCAGCGGCGTGAGCAAGAAGGAATTGTGGGATAAGCCCATCAGCCCCGATTTGGAAAGTGCCATTCAGGCCCGCCAGACCGTGACCCTCAACCGAAACGGCGGCAGCAAGATTGTGCCGGTTACCAATGAAGAGGACGTATCCGGCTACACCGCCCAGGTGGTTTCCCCCATCATTGCAGATGGCGAAGCCATTGGCGCAGTACTGCTTCTGTCACGGGAACAGGGGGCACGAATGGGCGATACGGAAGTGAAAGTAGCAGAAACGGCGGCAGGCATTGTGGGCCGCCAGATGGAGCAGTAACGGCTCTTTCAAAAAAGGCATGCTTTTTGCAGGAAAGCAAAATGCATGCTTTTTTATGTCTTTCTCTTCCTTCGGCGGCATATGCTGAAAATGGAGGGATCGCCATGAAAAGAAAACTCACCACCCTGGTGGCGCTGATGCTGTCCTGCCTGCTGGCGATACTCGCTTCTTCTCTGGAGCAAGCGCCTGCCCCCAGCAATAATTCCATGCAGATTACCCGGGTGTGGACCGTGGAAACAGATCCCGCCGTATCTGCCTGGCTGAAAAAAAGAGCGGCGACCTATGAAAAGGAAACGGGCCACCGTATTTATCTTCGCACTGCCACACAGGAGGAAATGGATGCTTGCCTGCAGGGAGAAGAGGGAGCTATCATTCCTGATCTTATCGTATCATGCAATCAGGGAGAAGCCCTGGCCTATCTTGGCTATGCCTTGATTCTCCGGGATGAAAGCGCACCCGCGGTTACTCCCGCCCCTACCAGCGCCCTTTTTTTCAGGCCCACTGCCACTCCAGGCCCTTCTCCCACCCCCGGTCCAGCCTTGGATATCAACGCGCTGGGCGCTATTCTGATTCCGGAAACCCTTTCTGTCAGCCTGCCAGGGGGGATCAAATCCTCCAGCGCAGCGGCTGATTTCATTGCCAAAAAAGCCCCTGCCGCCCTTCTCACAGCAGGCCAGGCAAGTACCCTGCCCTTTGGCTACCAGGCCTATGCGCTTCCTTTCAACGAAGGATTTGAAACTATTTCTGGGCAGGCATTCAGCCAGGCAGGCGATGATTTTGCCGTTTTTCTCCAATCACTGTCTTCTCAACAGCGTCTGAAAGAACACGGCCTATATTCTGCATTCCCGGGCCTGTACCTGTATGACGAATCCGATCCTTTACGCAAGCTGATTGAAAGCGCGCTGCCCCATTGACTCATTCCATCAGCAGGTGATGACGAAATGATTCTCCGCTGCAAGCACTTCGCCCGCTTGCGCCTCGTAATGATCATAGCAATTGAAATAGGATTTCAGGCGATATCCGTAATCATGCAGCAGAGTGGAGTATCCGCTGCAATCTCCGCCCCGTTCCCCTGCCCAATGCCTGGCAATAATATCCCCCAAATAACAGATATCCACCATCTTACGATCCACGCAGATGCTCTTTTTCTCATGGTCTTTGGGCACCTCTGCCGGGAAAAGCTGCACATGTGAATCATAATAGTGCGTAATACAATTCTTGTTCACAGAGAGCATGCATGCGCGAACAGAGCGAATGGACAGGGGCTGAAGCGCCGTCCATTCATTGCGCACATGTACGCCGTCCTCATCAAAAACGAGCATTTTTATCCGCTGCATGCAGGGGATGGGCGTATCCGCAAACGTTAGCACAGAACGAACGGCCAAGCGGATCTCGGACGCCAGGCACACATCCGGAAGATGATCGAAAGTATATGCCCTGCCGTCCACAAAAAGCATATATTCCTCGCCGATTTCATCGCCGTGGACGCCGCCAATATGATCGGGGGCGTCTTCCAGCAAAACCACGCCTTCCAGATCCGCTCCCTTTTCGGAAATAAATTTGATGGGCTGCCCCTGTTTATCGCACAGGCACACATCCATCAGCCGCCATACATTCAGGCGAATCTTTTCATCGGCTGTATGCCCTATGCAATAGCGGATAGCGCCATCTATGCCATGCTTATAAATCCAGGCAGATGAATGATCTTTTCTGCGCAGTTCATATTCCGGCATAGTTTCCTCTCCTTTACCATTTGTTATATACCTTTTCTGCAAAGCCCAGGAAATCCTTGATTTCTATTTGGGTTCCATCATCCAGCACCGCCGTGCCTGTGAAACGGCCAAACACCTGATGCTGCTTGGAACAAAGTACCTTGAAATCAGTATTGGATGCCCGATCGATAATGGGCTGAAAATCCATTTCAAATCGCTGATCATCGCTGGTAAAGCGCCAGGGGGAAAGATAATCTTCCGTCCCATCCTTCATGGGAATTTCAAATTTCACCTGAGAAAGCTTATGAGCCCTTCCGGCATAAAAAAGCATATTTTCCGAGGCAGCGGAAGTATCCCCAAAGCCATATCCAATATTGAAGCCAAAGGGCACTTGGTTGACCAAGCCGGAGGCGGAGCCCCAATACCAGGTATTTTCATAGGTCCACACCCCTCTGCCCCAATCCAGCACCCCAAAGGAGTGAGCGGGTGCAAAGAGATATTCCTGCCCATTCCATTCCGCTTTTCCCTCCGCCCGAAGGCAATTGATCTTCTGGTTGTAATAAAAAGCCTTGGTTCTATCCTTGAAGGGCGTTACGATCACCATGGAATCCTTAGGTTCTCCAAACAGCGTCACATCAAAATGAATGGGCAGGCCATTCTTAAAATTCTCCATATAGCCGTAAAGCCGGCGGCGTTTCCCGTCATTTTCGAAGGTCATTTCATATCCTTTGCCGGCTGTGTGGCTCCTGCCTTCCTTGCTGGTGGAGGGCAAACGGCGCTTGCCCAAGGTGAAAAAGCTCATTTTTGACACCGTCTGCTCCCAAGGCCCGTCAAAATCCAGAAGAGAAATGCTATCCAATCCCATATAACCGTTATCCGCAATGGTCAGCGCCAGAGCATATCGATCCGACTGGACCAGATAATAATCCCATTCCTTGATGCGCAGGGGATTGGCCGCAATGCGCTTGCGGTCATACTGCCTGATTAGTTCCATCGCATAGCCGGTTTCCACCAAGCGTCCCTTTTCATCATGCAAAGGGCCTTTTTCCATGATTCTTTTTTGCATAAGCACACTTCCCCTATTCATTTTCGCCTGTAGAAAGTTTACCACAGGAATCATCCCCCTGTCAATTTTTGCGCATCAAAAAAGCGCTCCTGCCACAGACGGGAAGAAGCGCTGATCTTTGAAAAACGAATTACAGCTGGCCTACCAGCACCAGAGCATACTCAGCCAGAGTAGCTTCCTTTACTTCTTTGGCAGACACATAGCCCTGCAAGAGATTTCCGTTATTCCAATACTGCACAGGATACCATCCCTTTGCCTGGGGCCCGGTGATCACCAGGGCAGCGCCGGGTTCGGAAATAGCAGCCACCTTCTTGCCATTGGAAATGGGCTTTTGCATGATGGATACATGAGCTTCAGTGGTGATCAAAAAGCCGTTCTGTGCTTCCAGGGTTTCCTTCTTCAAGTGGAAGGGCAGATTTTCATGGCAGAGCAATTCGATCACTTCCGCCTTTAATTCAACCGTTTCCACGGGAGCGGCCAGAATTTCGTTCAGCCGATTGACAGCCGTTTCATAAGCCTTGTATGCTTCCGAATGGGGGCACATTCCCCATACGTGAAGATGGGCTTCGGTATCGCCGCAATGATAGTGATAGCTGCCCAGGCCGCTTACGTTATCATTGTCGATATGGCCATTGGAGCTATCCAGATCACCCGGATGCGCCAGGGCGGTCACAGGGAGCAATACCAGGAAAAGGAGCAATGCGATCCATTTTTTCATGGGGAAAACCTCATTTCTTCAAAGAATCAATCAATTCCTATTTTTAAAAATTCTATCATTTTTTTCACTCCTTGTCAATGAACCTTCCCTGTGTATTTCCTGTTTTTATGTATATTCTTTTCCTTTTTGTGGGACGCTTATAAAAGAAGGGAGGAATATGCATGGAAGAAAAATGCATTCTCTGTGGCCGCGCCTTTCCTGCAGGGCTCCACATTCTGGGCTGCCTCATTTGCTTTCCCTGCGAAAAGCAAATGCTCTCCGCCCTGCCGCCCAGGCGTAAAAGAAGGCGGCTTTGCAGGATTTACGAAGGCCGGCGGGCTTGATTTTTGCGCTTGGGCAAGGTACAATAACATCTGACCGATCTACTTTCGGAAGGATGTTTTTTTTATGCTGTACGATGCCGTAATTTTTGACCTGGACGGAACCCTCACTGATTCTCAGCCCGGGATTTTTGCCTGCGCCCAATATGCTTTGAAAAAAATGAACTGGCCCGTGCCGGATGATCGCACCCTGCGCCGCTTTCTGGGGCCGCCCCTGGCCGAATCCTTTGCCCGCTACTGCGGTATGGATGAGGAAACCGCCGTGCGCGCCACCGCCCTGTACAGAGAGCGCTATATTCCCATTGGCTGGAAGGAAAATCAGGTATTTCCCCGTATTCGTGCCCTGCTTCATGCGTTAAAGGAAAAGGGCGTATATCTGGCCGTGGCCACCGGGAAGCCGGAGCACACTTCTATTGAAATTCTCAAGTATTTTGATCTATTTCAATACTTTGACGCCGTGGCTGGCCCCACCCCGGGAGATCTGCACGCCGATAAGGGACAATTGATCAGCCGAGTGCTGCCAAAGGGGAAAAAAGCCGTAATGGTGGGGGATACCGCCGGGGATATCAAGGGCGCTCAGGATATGGGCATAGATTCCATTGCCGTGCTTTATGGCTACGGCGAAAATGAAGAGGTACTGGCCGCCGGGCCCACCCATTTTGTGGATACCACCGAGGCCCTTTGCGCCCTTCTCTGCCCCGATATGCCAAAAAAGAAGGGATATTTCGTTACCCTGGAAGGGGTGGATGGCTGCGGGAAAACCACCCAGGCCGACGCCATCCAGGCGCTGCTCACGCAGTTTGGCTACACCGTGCATCGCACCCGGGAACCCGGTGGATGCCCCATTGCAGAAGAAATCCGCAAGATCGTATTGGCCAAGGAGGACGGAGGCATGTGCGCTGAAACCGAAGCGCTGCTCTTTGCCGCCGCCCGGGCCCAGCACGTGCGCCAGGTGATCCTGCCCGCCGTGAAAGAGGGAAAAATTGTGCTTTGCGATCGGTTTGTGGATTCTTCCATCGTCTATCAAGGCGGCGCCCGGGGCCTTTCAAGGGAATGGATCAAGGAAATCAACAAGGTGGCCCTGGAAGAGGGCGTGCCGGATGTAACCCTGTATCTTCGCATGGATCATTCCGCCGCCCTGGCCCGGCGCCTGGCCGTATCCGCTCCTGATCGGATCGAACAGATGGGCGACAAATTCCTTGCGCGCACGGAAGAAGCCTATGAGGCCCTGTATCAGGAAAATCCCCAGCGTTTCCTGCCAATAAATGCGGCTCAGGAAAAGGATCAGGTAACGGAGGAAGCATTCCAGGCGCTCCTTAAGCGGCTCCAGGAAGGGGGCGTGCTCTGATGCGGGTGGTAGTAGGCATGTCCGGCGGGGTGGACAGCGCGGTATCCGCGCTGCTGCTCAAGCAGCAGGGCTATGACGTAATCGGCGTATTTATGAAAAACTGGGAGGAGCAGGATGAAAACGGCGTATGCACCTCCGAAAGCGATTGGCGGGATGTGCAGGACGTGTGCGAAATCATCGGCATCCCCTATTACTCCGTTAATTTTGCCAAGGAATACAGAGACCGGGTATTTTCCCTCTTCCTTTCCGAATACCGGGCCGGGCGTACCCCCAACCCGGATGTGCTTTGCAACCGGGAAATTAAGTTCAAGGCATTTCTGGATTTTGCCATGAAACTGGGCGCAGAAAAAATGGCCACCGGCCATTTCGTGCGCACCAATGAAGAAGGACATCTGCTTCGGGGCCTGGATCCCAATAAAGATCAAAGCTATTTCCTCTATATGATCCATGAAGCGCAATTGAAAAAATCCATTTTCCCCGTGGGCCATCTCACCAAGCAGCAGGTGCGGGAAATTGCGGAAAAAGAGGGCCTGCCCGTCAGCACGAAAAAAGATTCCACCGGCGTTTGCTTTATCGGGGAGCGGGATTTTAAGGCTTTCCTTCAGTGCTTCCTCCCCGCCCAGCCGGGAAACATGGTCACCCCGGATGGGGAAATTGTGGGCCGCCACGATGGGCTTATGTATTACACCCTGGGCCAGAGAAGGGGCCTTGGCATCGGCGGGCGCGGGGACGGGCGCAGCTTTTTCGTGGTGGATAAGGATTTGAAAAAGAATCAACTGATTGTGGCCCAGGGCGAGGATCATCCCCTGCTCTACAGCAAGGCAGCCATCGCCTCCCAGGCCACCTTTATCGGCGATCCCCTGCCGGAAAATACCCCCTGCCGGGTAACCGCCAAGTTCCGCTACCGGCAGGCCGATCAGCCCGTTACCGTCACCCGGCTGGGCGATCAATTGCATTTTGTGTTTGACGGCCCCCAGCGGGCGGTTACTCCGGGCCAGAGCGCCGTGATCTATGACGGCGAAAGGTGCCTGGGCGGCGGAATTATTGAAAGCATCGAGCGATGATGGGCCTGCGCGGCCCAAACCCGCGCCAGGGGATGATCCCCCTGGATCCCGACTGCTCCCAACGGTTTTCCCGCAGCTTATTGCGGAAACGCCGTTTGACCCACGTGCGCTGCGGCGCTTGGTTTTCCCCTGGAAAACCAAGCGCTTTTCTTTTTGCACATGCGAAATGCCTTGGCTGGGGTGGGTACAGGGAGGGTTGAAGAATCCCTCCCTACCCCAGATCAAGTTCAGGCAATATACTAAAATTATAGATATACCCAATAAATTCTTAAATATGATATATTGTTCATTTTTCATCCGGAGATTAAAATAAGAGTAGCTTAGAAAACCACCGCTGAAGGAAAGAAGGTATTTTTGATGCTGAATTACAAAATCAAAATCGGGCTCGCGCCTATGCGCAGGGACGTAACGCCCCGCCCCGGCATTTTCAACTGGGAAAAGGCGGAAGAACGCGGCCACAAAATCGTGGAATATATTGAAAATCATTTTGCCTCCGATCACGTATCCTTTGTGGATTTGAAGGGCATCAACCCGGTGGACGTGATGTACTGCGATGCAGACGGCGAAAAGGTGATCGAGCGCTTCAATTCTGAAAAGGTGGACGCCATTCTGATTATCAACTGCAATTTCGGCAATGAGGAACTGGCGGCGCAGGTGGCCCGGGGTGTAAATAAGCCGGTGTGCATCTGGGCGCCCATAGATGATTCCTTCCTCCCGGACGGCACCCGCTATACCGACAGCCAATGCGGCCTCTTTGGCGTGAGCCGCCAGCTGCAGCGCTTCCATATTCCCTTCAGCCATATTGAAACCTCCCCTGTGGAAAGCGATACCTTTGCCGAAGGCTTTGCCCGGTTCGTATCCGTATCCTGCATGGTGAAAAATTTCCGGGGCATGCGCATTGCCCAGGTAGGCATGCGGCCCAAGCCCTTCTGCTCTGTTATTTTTAACGAAGGCGAGCTCATGGAAAAATTCGGCCTGCAGATCATCCCGGTGAACCTGGCCGTGATTCTGGATAAATACAACCAGATTCTGAAGGAAAACGACGCCGAACTGGAAAAAGGGGCCAAATTGCTCCTTTTCCGCTATGAAATGGATGATCTCACCCCGCCGCTGCTGAAAAAGGTGTACGCCTTTGTGCTGCTGTATCAGTGGGTGTTTGAAACCTATAACGTGCAGGCCGTGTCCGCCGAATGCTGGACGGCCATGCAATTGGGCGTTGGCGCCATGCCCTGCACCGCCTATTCCATCCTGGCGGATATGGGCTATATCATTTCTTGCGAAAGCGACCTGCACGGGGCCATCACCATGGCGCTGCTTTCCTGCGCGGCCCTGGGAGAAAAGAAGCCCTTCTTCGGGGAATTCACCGTGCGCCATCCGGAAAATAAAAATGCCGAGCTGCTCTGGCACTGCGGTCCCTTCGCCTACAGCCTGAAAAAAGAGGGCAGCCCCTGCAAAAATGTGAACATGCGCCAGTGGTTCCAGGTGAAGGACGGGTGCTATACCGTGGCCCGCTTCGATCAGGACGGCGGAAATTATTCCCTGCTGGCCGGAGACTGCCATACCACCGAAGGCCCCTACACCTTTGGCACCTACCTTTGGGCGGAATTCAGGAATTTGCCCGCCTGGGAGCGCAAGCTGGTAGAAGGCCCCTATATCCATCATATGGCGGAGATCGAAGGGGACTATACCCAGGAGCTGAAGGAATTTTGCAAGTTCGTGCCCGGCCTTACGCTGGATACCGTGAATGAATAAGGGAGGATGCAACCATGCTGGTGGATCTGAATACCGTGCTCGCAATCGCGGAAGAAAAAAAGTGTGCTATTCCCGCATTTAACGTCTACAATGCCGAAACCGCCCTGGGGGTGATTTTTGCTGCCGAAGAGGCCCACTCCTGCGTGATTCTGCAGATGTACAGCCGCCTCTTTTCCAGCTTTGAGGCCGAATTCATGGCCCCGGCCCTGGTGGAGGCTGCGCGGAAAAGCAAAGTAAAGGTGGCCTTCCATCTGGATCACGGCGCGGATGACGCCGTAGCCGCCAAGGCCCTGCGCTGGGGCTGCACGGGGGTCATGCGGGACGCCAGCACATTGCCCCTGGAAGAAAACATTGCCGTGCTCAAAAACGTAACCGCCTTCTGCCACGCTGCAGGCGTTCCCGTGGAGGGCGAGCTTGGGCATATCGGCGCTGCCAAGGATGGGGTGGGCACGGAATACACCAAGGTGGACGAAGCCGTACGCTATGTAAACGAAACCGGCGTGGACGCTTTGGCCATTATGGTAGGCACCGCTCACGGCCATTATAAGCAGGCCCCGGTGCTGGCCATTGACCGCATCAAAGAAATCCATGCAGCCACGAAAGCGCACCTGGTGCTCCACGGGGGCAGCGGCGTGCCGGATGATCAGATTCGCGCCGCTATTCAGGCCGGCATCCGCAAGATCAACTTCGGCACCGATCTTTGCTGCGCCTTCCTGAACGAAGTGATGGATACGGATCCCGGGCTGATCGCCGTGGACCTGTTTATGAAAAAGCCCATTGAAGCTGTAAAGGCCTTTGCCCTTTCCAGAATCGCGCTTCTGGGCGCGGAGGGCAGCGATGATGCCTGAAAATCCTCAAATTGTGGGTATCGGCTCCACAGTGTATGATACGCTGATGATGGTTTCATCCTTTCCCCAGGAGGATACCAAGCAGCAAGGCCTGGAAACAAAGGTGCAGGGGGGCGGCCCCTGCGCCACCGCCCTGGTAGCGGCAAAAAAGCTGGGGGTCAGCGCCGGGTATATGGGCGTGATTGGCGAAGATCCCTTTGGCGCCTTTATGCTGGGAGATTTTGAGCACTGGGGCATTGACACCCGCTTTATCCGCACGGTACCCGACGTAACCAGCTTTCATTCCGTGGTGCTCCTCAATCAGCAAAACGGCAGCCGCACCTGCGTGTGGAACAAAGGCACCGTGCCCCAGCCCACGGAAAAGGATCTAAACCTGGATGCGCTCCAAAATGCCCAGGCCCTGCACCTGGACGGGCATATGCTCAGCGCCGCCATATTCGCTGCAAAAAAATGCAGGGAATGGGGCGTGAAGGTGAGCCTGGATGCAGGGGGCGTCTATCCCGGGATTCAGGAACTGCTTCCCTATGTGGATTATCTGATTCCTTCTCAGGAATTTGCGCTGAAAATCACCGGCGCGGCCACTCCTGAGGAAGCGGCCCATCAGCTATATGATACTTATCATCCTTCTCTTCTTGTCTTGACGCAGGGGGAAAAAGGCGGTATCCTGTTGGATGAGAAGGGCATGCGTCGATACGAAAGCTATCGGGTCCGCGTGGTGGATTCCAACGGCTGCGGCGATACCTTTCACGGCGCTTTCCTGGCCGGGAAAATCCACGGCCTATCCAACGATAGCGCTTGCCGCTACGCCAGCGCCGCCGCAGCCATCAAATGCACACGGCTGGGGGCCCGATTGGCCATGCCCACCGATCAAGAATGCAGAAGCTTTCTCAAAGAAAGGGGAATTACCTTATGAGCCTTACCACCATCAAAAGCGATGCGCTTACCGTAACCATTTCCTCTACCGGCGCGGAAATGCATTCCGTAAAGGGAACAAACGGCGTGGACTATCTCTGGAATGGCGATCCCGCCTTCTGGGGCAGCCATGCCCCCATCCTCTTCCCCGTAGCCGGCGGCTTGAAGGATGATTTTTATGAACTGAATGGCGTGCGCTATCCCCTTGGCAAGCACGGCTTTGTGCGCACCGCCCCCTTCACCCTGGAAAAAGCCACGGAAAATTCCGCCACCTTCCTCTATCAGGAAAAGGACGAGGGCTTCCCCTTTGAATATGATTTCCGGGCCACCTACACCGTTGACGGCAATCAGGTGAAGGTGGATTTCAGCGTGTCCAGCCGGGATGAGCGCCCCTTCTATTTCAGCGTGGGCGCCCACGAAGCCTATGCCACCCCCGAAGGCATCGAACAATATACTGTGCACTTTGATGAAACGGAAACCCTGGGTCATGCCATGCTGGATGGCTCCCAGAATACCCACGAAACCATGCTGATCGCGGAAAACACCAAGGAACTGCCCCTGAAGCAGGAATACTTTTCCGTGGACGCGCTAGTGTTCCGCACCTTAAAGAGCCGGGGCGTTACCTTGGTTGGCGGCGGAAGAAAAATCCGGGTGGATTTCCCCGATCATCCCTTCCTTCTTTTGTGGACCAAGCCGGGCGCTCCCTACATCTGCATCGAGCCCTGGTGCAACGGCCCCGATATGATCGACGCCGACCCGAGAATCGATCATAAGCCCGGCTTCATGCGCCTGGAAAAGGGCCAGACCATTACCCGCACCCATACGATCACCTTCGGCTGATCCCCCTTTTGAAATGATTGCCCCGGCTTTGAAAAAAGCTTTCGGGCCGGGGCTTTATTTTGTGTAGCATTTTTGAGGAGATGAACCTATGGAAAAGAAAGCCTTCATGTGCGATATGATCCGCACGGAGCTGGAAGACGTGGTGGGCGTAGAAAACGTATCCACCAGCCAGAGCGAAAGAATGACCTATGGCGTAGACTATTTCTGGATCGGCCGCATGTGGGCCGATCGGGGCCAGATGCCCCCCATGCCCGATTGGATCGTGCGCCCCGGCTGCACGGAGGAAGTATCAAAAATCCTC
Organism: Clostridiales bacterium; assembly: GCA_015056125.1. GTDB lineage: Bacteria > Bacillota > Clostridia > Christensenellales > Aristaeellaceae > RUG563. Next base: position 11,564 of record SVGW01000058.1, read on the forward strand.
AAAATCGCCAATTATTATAAAATTCCCGTGAATATCTGGGGCGGCGGCTCCGGCTCCCAGGGGGGGGCGCTGCCCATGGCCGGGGGCATTATGATGGATATGAAGCGGATGAATAAGCTGATTGAAATTGATGAAGAAAGCCGCACCATCACAGCCGAAGCCGGCATGATTTTCCAGCAGCTGGAATGGTATGCCAATGAACGAGGCTACTCCTGCCAGCATATTCCCTCCTGCCTCACCTGCGGCACCATCGGCGGCGCCCTGGGCCACCGGGGGATTGGCATCATGAGCACCAAATACGGCAAAATCGATGATCAATGCCTTTCTATGGAAGTGGTGCTCCCCAACGGCGATGTGATCAATACCCTGCCCGTGCCCAAGCACGCGGCGGGCCCCGATCTCAACCAAATTTTTATCGGTTCCGAGGGCACATTGGGCGTGATCACCAAGGCCACTTTCAAGCTCTTTGAGCAGCCGGAAAACCGCCAGTTCCGGGCCTTCCTCTTCCCCGATATGCATTCCGGGCTCATGGCCGGGCGGGATCTGATGCAGAAGGTGAAGCCCTCCATCCTGCGCTTTTATGATGAAACGGAAACGGTATCCATCATCAAAAAGATTCTTGGCTTTGCCAAAAAAGGCTGCCTTATGAATCTTGCCGTGGAAGGCATCCAGCGGATCGTGGATATTGAAATGGAAATCATCCTGGAGATCGTGAAAAAGTGGGGTGGCGAGGACCTGGGCAGCGAATACGGCGAAAAATGGTACGAAAACCGTATCACCTTCTTCTACCCCGGCCACATCATGGATATCCCCCAGATGTTTGGCACCATGGATACCGTGGCCACCTTCGACAACATTGAAGAGATTTACTGGGCCATGAAGCACGCCATTGAAGATAATTTCCCCGGCGTGCGCTTTATCGCCCATTGCAGCCACTGGTATGAATGGGGCACCATGATTTATGACCGCTTTATTATGGATCATCCCCCGGAAGATCCCCAGGAGGCCATTCGCCTTCACAATCAGATCTGGAATGCCGGCGTCCGGGCTGCCATGGCCCACGGCGGCGTGATCAACGATCACCACGGCGTTGGCCTCAAGCTTTCCCGCCTGATGAAGGAGCAGTACGGCCCCGCCATGCAGGTATTTGAAGGGCTGAAAAAATCCCTGGATCCCAATGGCATCATGAACCCCTATAAGCTGGGATTATAAGCTGCAAGCGATCAGATTGTATGGATCAGTTTCCTCTTCTTGGTTTTCGGAGGGAGCGCGTGGGAGGGGCTTTTGACGCAAAAAGCCTTTTCCTCGCAAAAAGGAGGATATATATGATGTTCAGTGAAAAAGCAAAAAAACACGCGGACGCATGCCGCTTCTGCTGGATGTGCCGCCATTTGTGCCCGGTGCAATTGGCCACCGGCAAGGAAAGCAACACCCCCCGGGCCAAGGGGCTGCAGGTGTCCATGATCGAGCGGGGCTATGCTATGGATGAAAACCTGTGCGAAAACATGTATGAATGCATGCTCTGCGGTGCCTGCACCAACGACTGCGTCACCGGCTTTGAGCCCCCCATTTATATCCGGGAAGCCCGCACCCAGGCAGTGGTGAATGATCTGGTGCCGGGGCATGTGCAAAAGGTGATCGACCGGATCATGGATACCGGCTGCCTTTACGCCGACGCCGCCTGTAAGGTGGATTTGAGCGGCATTCCCGAAACCGGAGACACCCTTTTGTGGCTGGGTGAAACCGCCCGCTGTGCCGTGCCCGAAACGGCCAATGCCCTGATCAGCCTGCTGAAAAAAGCGAATGTTTCCTTTGCCGTTTTGAAAAATGAACCTGCCTCCGGCTGCGCCCTGGGGGATCTGATGGGTTATGTGGAAGATGTGCGCCAGATGGCGCAGCAGGCCGCCCAGGCCATTCTCGCCTCCGGCGCAAAGCAGGTGATCGTGCTGGATAGCTACGATGCCGCCATGATGCGCCATGAATATCAGGATTGGGGCATTGAGCTGCCCCAGATCATCACCGCCACCGCCTTTGTTTCTTCCCTGATTGAGGAAAAGAAGCTCTCCCCCAAATCCGCTGCCCTCACCCTTTCCTATCACGATGGCAGCCGCCTGGCAAGGGATTTGGACGAGCACCAGCCCGCCCGGGATATCCTGGCCGCCATGGGCTGCGAAATCAAGGAAATGTTTCAGCACAAGCGCCTGGCCAAGTGCTGCGGCAGCGCCGTGGCCGCTCAGTACATGCCTCAAATTGCCCAGAAGGTGGCAAAGGGCCGCTGGGAGGATGCTGCCCGCACGGATGCAAAAATCCTTACCGCCGCCTGCCCCCAGAGCACCTTGATGCTGAAGGATACCGCTCCCCAGGGCTATGAATACCAAGATCTCTTCGTGCTGCTCAACGAACACACCTGATCTTTTTTCCTCGTTCAAGTGATGGAATTTCCAGGTTTCTTTTGCAGGAAAAGCCCCCTGAAAAAGCGAAATTCTATGAGAAAATCCATCAAAATAAGGCAAGGTGATCATCATGAAAATTATTGAAATTCCTTACGGAAAAAATAAGCAGTTCCTGCATGTGGAGGAAGCGCCCCTAAAAGCCGTGCTCACCCCTCAGCATACCGCGCTTTCCCAAGCCGCCGAAGAGGAAATCGTAAAGGCTGCTCTGGAAAACCCCATCGCCTCTCCCCGGCTTGCCGATTTGGCCAAGGGCAAAAAAAATATCCTCCTCATCACCAGCGACCACACCCGCCCGGTGCCAAGCCGCGTAACCATGCCCCCCTTCCTTGCTGAAATCCGCAAGGGCAGCCCGGAAGCCAATATCACTATCCTCATCGCCACCGGCATGCACCGCCCCACCACGGAAGCGGAGCTGCGGGCCAAGATGGGCGATGAAATTGTGGATCATGAAACGATCGTGGTGCATGAAGCCCTTAAGCAGGAAGATATGGCCTATTTTGGCATTCTTCCCTCCGGCGGCGAGCTTTGGCTCAATAAGCTGGTAAAGGAAAGCGATCTGGTGGTGGCGGAAGGCTTTATCGAGCCCCATTTCTTCGCCGGCTTTTCCGGCGGCCGCAAGAGCATCCTGCCCGGCGTGGCCTCCGGCAAAACCGTGCTTTATAACCATAACTCCGTGTTCTTAAAGAGCCCTCATGCCCGCCAGGGATCCCTGAAGGAAAACCCCATTCACAAGGACATGCTCTTTGCCGCTCAGCAGGCCAAGCTCTGCTTTATTTTAAACGTGCTCATCGACAGCGAAAAGAAGGTGATCGCCGCGGTGGCAGGCGATCTGGAAAAGGCCCACGAAGAAGGCTGCGCCCTGTCTCGGAAGCTGACCCAAGTGCCCGCTGTGGAAGCGGATATCGCCATCACCTCCAACGGCGGCTATCCCCTGGATCAGAATGTGTATCAGGCGGTAAAGGGCATGACGGCAGCGGAAGCCTGCGTAAAGCAGGGGGGCGCTGTGATCATGTGCGCGGCCCTTGGGGACGGCGCCGGTGGAGATGAATTCTATCATTGGTTTGCCGATCGGGAAAATCCCCAGGCCGTGGCCCGGGATATTGAAAAAATCCCCCCAGAAGAAACTCGCATGGATCAGTGGGAAGCCCAGATGCTGGCCCGGGTGCTGTGCAAGGCGTCCTGCTATTTTGTGACCGAGCCTGAAAACAAAGAAATGATTGAAAATATGCACATGCATTGGGCCCCTGACGTGGATACAGCTCTGGCCATGGCCAGGAAGCAGTTGGGCGAAAATGCCACCGTCACCGTGATCCCCGATGGTGTGGGCGTAATCGTAACGCCGGAGGCATAATATGAAGTATTTCCTGGGTGTAGATTTCGGAGGCAGTTCTTCCAAGGCTACGCTGCTGGGGGAGGATGGCAAGGTATATGCTGTATCCAGTTGCGAATACCCTACCTACTATCCTGAGAACGGCTGGGCCGAGCAGGATGCGGAGGACAGCTACCGGGCGCTGGTAAAAAATGTGCGGGAGATTCTTCATAAATCCCAGGTTTCCCCAGCCGCTATCTGTGCCCTTTCCCTGGACGCCGCCACCCATACCGCCGTGCTGCTGGATGAAAAGGATCAGCCTGCCCGCCGGGCTATTTACTGGACGGATACCCGTTCCGCCCCCCAGGCAGCGCGGCTCAAAGAAGAGCTGGGTTCCGAAATCATCCGGGAATGCTACAATTCCGTTTCCAGCCTCTGGACGTTGCCTCAGCTCATGTGGCTGAAAGAAAACGAACCGGAAACCATCAAAAAAACCAAAAAAATTCTGGCGGTAAAGGATTATGTGCGCTTCCGCCTCACCGGGGATTATATCACCGATTCCATTGAGGCCATGGGCTTTTTGCTCCTGGATGCCAGAAATAATACCTGGTCAAATCGCTACTGCGCCTTGGCTGGGATTGATCCTAAAATTCTGCCCCCGATCATATCCCCCACTGCACCTTTATCCCCTCTTACAAAAAAGGCCCGGGAAGATACGGGGCTTACTGAAAATACCCTGGTAATCGCCGGAGCCACGGATACGGTAATGGAAATCTACGCTGCCGGGGCCGTATCCGTGGGCCAGGCCACGGTGAAGCTGGCCACTGCCGGGCGCATCTGCTCCATTACCGATCATGCGGTGGTAGATCCCCGCCTGGTCACCTACCGCCATGTGGCAAAAGGTCTTTGGTATCCCGGCACGGCCACCAAATCCTGCGCCGCCTCCAATCGCTGGTACCGGGACACCTTTGGCGGCTCCTTTTCTCAGCTGACAGAGGAAGCCGGCAAAATCCCAAGAGGCTGCCAGGGGCTTTTCTTCCATCCCTATCTCCAGGGAGAAATTACCCCCTACCTGGATGATAAGCTCCGGGCCAGCTTCACCGGCGCCGCCGGCTTCCACACCAAGGCCCATTTTAACCGGGCGGTGCTGGAAGGGGTGGCCTATTCCATGAAGGATTGCATGGAAACCTTGAAGGAACTGCAGATTGCGCCCACCTCCGCCACTGCCATCGGCGGCGGCGCAGGCAGCGCTCTTTGGCGGCAGATTCTTTGCGATATGCTGAATATTCCCCTGCAGACCGTGGAGAACGCCGATAGCTCCCTGGGCAGCGCCATGCTGGCAGGAGTGGCTGCCGGGGCATTTTCCAGCCATGAGGACGCCGTGAAGCGTTGTGTGCGCCCTACCGGCGAAACCTTGCCCGATCCTGAAGGCGTGGCCTTTTATCATGAGCGCTTTTCTCTTTACAAGCGCATCCAGGCCGCCCTGGCTCCCATCTATCACGATTTATAAGGAACGCGCCATGCGAATTCTCGTTTGCCTCAAGCAAGTGCCCGATACCACGGAAGTAAAGCTTTCCGCTGATTTCACTTTGCAGCGGGATTATATTGCCCAGATCATGAACCCGGCGGATGAAAGTGCTCTGGAATTGGCCCTGCAATGGCGCGCTGCCCATCAAGGGCATGTAACCGTGCTCACCATGGGCCCAAAGCGCTCAGAATCCATGCTCCGTGAGGCCCTTGCCCGGGGAGCGGATCAGGCGGTGCTCCTTTCCGATCCAGCCTTTGCCGGAGCGGATACCCTGGTTACCGCCCAATGCATTCAAGCTGCCGTTCATTATCTTGGCGGTTTTGATCTGATCCTTTGCGGCAAAAGAGCCGTGGATGGAGAAACGGGCCAGGTGGGCCCCCTGCTGGGGAGTTTCATGGATATTCCATGCCTGGTCAACCTCACCAGAGCCGAAATAAGAAAAAATGCAGTTCGCGCCTGGCAGCTCACAGAGCAAGGGCAAATCCTTTGGGAAACGTCTCTCCCCGCTTTGCTCACCCTTTGCGAATGGAGCTATCCATTGCGGCTCCCCTCCATCCTGGGGCTGCGTAAGGCGAAGAATGCGCCCTTGCAAGTGCTCACCCCCCATGATCTTGGCATCGCTTCCTGCGGCCTCAAGGCCTCCCCCACCCGGGTGATCCATGTGGACGCTTCCCCTGCCGGGGTGCGCCCCTGCCGAATGCTCTCCCCGGAGGAAGGGCTGGAAAAGATTCTGGAGGGAGCTAAAAAATGAAAATCGTGGTTTACTGCGAGCAGCAGGGAAACGGCCCCCTGGAGCTGTTGGGCAAGGCCCGGAGCCTGGGGCGAGACGCCCATTTGATCGCCCTTTGCGAAAGCGATGAGCAAGTGGAAGCCATTCGCCTTTGCGGCGCGGATGAAGCCTGCATCATGGGCTGTGTATCCGATGATTGCGCCCA
>SVGW01000059.1 GCA_015056125.1 Clostridiales bacterium
GCCGCACATGTCGCCGGCTGCGGATTTCAGTCGAAGGGTGACGAAGCTGAAGCGCCGCCTGTGGCGGATACAGCGAAGCGGAGGAATCGAGCGAAAGGGAGAATTGCGACCGGTAGGAAGCAAGGCGTCCTTTGAGCTCGCGGAATACGGCCCTTCGACGCATCCCAGGGGTTTTTGACAGTCTGATTATTTTTATTTATTTTTTCGGCGGCAGAATACCATCCTGATAAGCAAAATATCCCACGCCTCCTGTGCCTGCTGCCAGCGTGCATTGGGCCGTTTCCTGGCAGAGGGCATCCTCCAACTGAATGATGGGGGCAATGAACTGATCTGGCTGAGCGGCGGCCGCTGCCGCTGCGGCTTCCTGGCCCACTTCCTGCGGAGTGAAGCCCTCCTTCAGCAGCGCATCCGGAATCGTGGTTTTATTCTGATGCAATTGGATGGAGGAGAGGCGCTTTATTTGTTCCGCCGTATCCCCCAGCAGCGAATAAAAGGCCGCCCATTCGTGATTTAAGCAGGCCGGGCCGTGGGCGTAAGGGTAAGCACGATAAAGCATGGGAGAAATGACATCCAAGGATGAGCAGGCGTTGATGGTCTGCCCAACAAATGCGCCAAGGGAGGGCGCAAAGATAAAAGCGCCCGTTTGCCAGGCAGGGTTCTTTTGGCGCACGGAACGGGCGAATCGCTCCATATATTCCTTTACGCATGCTTCCCGAAAAAGGAGCCATTGCCGAAGGTGTTTTTCGTCGTCAGGAAGCAGGGCGTGATCCTGCAGACGCTTTACCGCAGCACGAATGCTTTCTGCATCCAGGCCCATCTTCCGCATCTTTTCTATGCACCGGGAGCAAAAACAGGTGAAAAAGGAATCGAAGCCCTCGGGGGATGCAAAGGAAGCAAATCGGGCCCCATCCACAAAAATACCCGTGAGGCTGGGAATTTTTTCGGCCGCTTCCAGCACGGCGTCCAGCCGCCGCTGCGCGATGGAAGCTTCATTGGGGCAGGCAGAGGAAAACCAGCGTTTTTCTTTTCCTTCGGGGCTTTGGCATAGCAGCCCGCTGTCCTCCGTTTTTTTCAAAGAATGGGCCACGTAGCATAGATACAGCTCCATCCCTTCATCCAGAATCGCTTGGGCAGCGGCAGGAGAAAAGCTGCCGTCCACTACGGCATCAATGCCCCTTTCCTTTAAATCCCGGGCGCAGGCCCTGGGGTTTTTCTGATCAAAGCCATACATGAAATGCTTCATGGATTTTCCTCATTTCGTATTAATATATTGCCCTGATAGTATATCACAAAATACGAATTGTAACAAATCGGGAAATTACATTCAATTCTGGCATTTTGTTACATTTGCAGGGTTGACAGAAAGTGGTAGACAAGTGTACCCTTGATGTAGACAATTGTCAACTGTTTAAAGGAGGAACACGCCCATGGCAGCACAATGCACGGAAGCTGAATGGAAGATCATGGAGGTATTGTGGGAAAGCGCGCCCCGCACCATGAGCGAAATAACAAAAATCCTGGAGCCTTCAACCGGCTGGACTCGGCATACCGTAATCACCCTGCTTAAACGGATGCAGGAAAAGGGAAGCGTATCGGTGGATGAAACGGGCCCGGTGAAAACCTATTCCCCCCTGCTCACCCAGGAGGAGGCCTCCACCCAGCAGACGAAAAAGCTGCTTTCCCATGTATTTTCGGGAAAAGCATCCCTGCTCATCAATCATTTGGTGGATTCGGGAGAAATCTCCGTAAAGGAAATGGAAGAATTGGTGCAGATGATGAAAAAGGAGCCTAAAGGATAAAGGAGGGAAATTCATGCGCACTGCAACGATTTATAATTTTTTAATTGAAGCCAATATCATGGCCGGCCTGGCCATCTTGCTGATGCTGATCGTAAGGAAGTTTTTTCGCAAATATCTGGGCAGCCGGGTGATCTGCTTTGCATGGCTGCTAGTGTCCATCAGGCTTTTGTGCCCCTTGGCGCTGCCCAATCCCATGATTCATGAAATCCGCTCGCCATTTGCCCCGGATAAAGCCATTCGGCCCATTGCGGGCCAGGTGCAGGTGCGCGTGAGCGATGCGCTCAGCGACGCTTATATTTGGTCTTATCGCAATAGCGGCCCCGCCCAGGAAAGCAGCGTCACCCAGACCCTCAAAAGCCTGGACAGCAGCCTGAGCCGGGGCATATTGGCCCGGGACTTGATGAAAATTTATTGCACAGGCGCAGTCGGCGTAATTGGCTGGTTCATTTTTGCCAATGTGCGCTTTCGCCGAAGGCTGAGAGCCGATCGGATTGAAGCGCTCACGGGGGATTTAATGGATGAATATCTGGCCCTGTGCAGCGAAATGGGCATCAAGCCCCTGCCCGTCTATTATGTGGATCCCTTGCCCAGCGCTTGCCTGGCAGGGGTATTCAGGCCCTATATCGCCTTGCCGCTGACGGCGTCGCCTCAGGAAACGCTTCCTATTTTGAAGCATGAAATTTGCCATTACAGGGGGCGGGATCACATTTGGGCGCTGGTGCGGCTCATCTGCTGCGCGGTGCACTGGTTCAATCCCCTGATTTGGCTGGCAGCAAGCCTCAGCCGCACGGATGGCGAGCTTGCCTGCGATGAGCGGGTGACGCGGGATATGGATGGCGGTCAAAAGAAGGAATATGCGGGGATTCTGGTATATGCCGCCGCCAAAAAGAATGCCCCCGGGCTGCCGGTATTGGCCACCGGCATGACCATGACGGGGAAGAAATTGAAAACGAGAGTAAAAAGTATCTTGGATGGAAAGCCCGTAAAAATGCTTTCAGCAGCATTTGCCGCTTTGGCCGGCTGCTTGCTGATAGGTGCTTTTGCTACGGCGGAATATACGCTGCCCTCCCGCAATCTGCCCATTCCTCAGGCGCCGGAAGTTACCTTTGAAGAAATGGAAAATGAGGAGGCCATGATCCGCCACGGAGAAATGATCTGGGCGCTGATTGGAAGAAGCACAGAAGGGGCCGAATGGGAAGTGACCGATTCCCCCTATAAGCCGGCCTATGCCCAGTTGATTGCCCATCTTCCCTCTGATGATACCCTTGCTTTGCATATGGGAAAAAACGGCGAGGTGATCACCCTGATGGTAAATGGAAATTACTATTATGACGGTGATGTGGAAACCTTCCGGGACAACGATCCCTGGCGGGAAGCGCTTCGGGATTACGCCATGGATGTGCTCCTGGCGCTGAATCCGGATGCCTTTGAAGCGGGCAGCCCGGTATTTGATCGGGGAGACCGCCTGAAAGACGGGCGCCGGTATGCTCTTTTTGAAGTATTTCCTACAGATGGCAGCAGCATCACTGTAATTGTGGATGTGACGGACAAGGTGCAGGTGGTGAGCTTCCATCTGGGAAACGGCTGAGGAGGAAGCCATGAAAAAAATATGGATTTTGTTGACGTGCCTGGCGCTTTTGCCTGCCGTGGCACTTGGCGAGGAAAATCATTTGGAGGAAATGGCACGGAGCGCCCTGAAGAATACCTTTCAGTTTACGCAGGAGGAGGCGGAACGCTTCCATATCACCATTGAGCAGGGAGAAAACGGCGCCTGTGTGGTGGAGGCAGCCCACCCCGATCATCCTGCCTGGGTATATGGCTTTCACTGGGAAAATGCAGAATACATGAAAATGGCGCTTTCCCCCTTTACCAGGAGCATGCTCCATGACTATGAAGCTTTTTTGCGCTCCACGATTCGAATGGGGGAAGAAATGCAGTGGGTGAAAAATTGGGAAAAGACGGGACGACAAGTGTATCTGGCGATGATCAGGGATAGCCGCCAATTGCCCACGTTGTTTCCAGGCAGTGAGGCTCTGGAAAAGATCACCCCTTCCCAGGCAGTAAAGCTTTTGTTTGTGATGTGCATGGGCCATGAGGGCAGCTGGAGCCCGGCGCTGGAGCAGTGGTATGAAGAAACGCTGGAAAATTGGGGGCTGGAAGAAGAGAAAAGATTTGTAGATTCCTATGATCTTTGTGCGATGCTTTCGGAAAATCCCGAGCAGGTGCGGGTGCATGTGATCCAGTTCCTTGAAGAAATTCCAGAGGAATTGAAAAGCGTGTTTGCTCATCCCCGGCTGGAAGGTTGGGTGTGTATAGCGGGCGCAGCGCGGGAATATAGAAAGATTTCCGATTATGAAAGCCCCAGCACAGGCCTGGCGGTATTTGGCCAGGGGGAAAAGCGGCTGTTGGTGATGATTCACAAGAAAAAGGAAATGGAGAATTGGCGTTTATTCCCGGTGGCGGAGCTGCCGTTCCTGAGTGGACGGGAGATTCAGGTGCATGCGGATATGAGCAATCCCTATTTCTACCTGAAAATGCCCGTTTCCGGCGGTGGGTGGGAATCCATTTCCCTGTGCCCCATGCTCCAGGAAAACAACAAGGCCCTTTGCCAGATTCAGCGTTACACCGGCACCCACGCGGGGACAGGCGAGGGCTTTCAGATATGGCACGGAGAATTCTGGCGGTATCAAAAAGACGCTTCGCCCCGAAAGAGCAATTTGCCCGGAACCGTGCTGGGATTTATGGACTTTATCGGGGAACGGGCGCTGCCCAAAACATTGGAAGAATGCCAGGCTTTTCTTTCCTCCCCCATTCCTGAGGGGTATGAAATGATTCAGGGGGTGCATCTGCGGCAGAGCACGTCCTCCCATTCAAAGGACCTGGGCCTGTTTCATCGGGGCACGATTGTGGAAGTGCTGGAACAATTGCCCGGCTCTGCCGCCCCCTGGTATCATGTGAAGATCGGGCATTTGGAAGGCTACATGAGCGGCGATTATGTGGGCAATCAGATCAACGGAATAGACGCCCAGGTGCAGTATCAGCCGCCGCTTTCGGTGGGCCAATGCGTAAAAATTACTTCCCTTCGGGAAAATACCCATCTGCTGGCAGGTGCGGTGATGCAATTGGAAAAGGGAGAGCGGATGCATATCCTGGCTGATCAGGGAAATTACTGGTATGTGGCGGTTCCTCAGGGCGAGCCGGGGCAGTTTATGGACGTAAACAGCGCCTATGGCTTTGTGCATAAAAATGATGTGATATTGGCCGGAACCAGCCTGCAGCTGGATTGGCTGCAGGAGAGCAACAAGTAAAGAATCATGTAAGGGAGGATTGAGCATCCTCTCTTTTTTTGCTATAATATTACTATCTTTTACAGTGGAGGATGGTATGAAACTCAAAACAGTGATCATCGAGGAGGATCGGGCTGCACTGCAGCTTTTGCAAAAATATATTATCGCCCAAAGCCTGGAATGCGAAATAGTGGGTACGGCAGAAGATAGTGAAACAGGCGTGGCGCTGGCCCGCAAGAAAAAGCCGGAATTGCTTATCTGCGCCGTCAAGCCGGAGGAGGAAAGCAGCCTAAATTGGATTGCTCGGTTAAAGGCGATTCTGCCGGAGTGCGCGGTGATTGTATTGGCGGCAGAAAAAAATTTTGATCATGCGCTGCAGGCGATTCGTTTGGGCGTATGTGATTATCTGCTCAAGCCAATCCAGCCCAAAGAATTGGAGAGCTCGATCCATCGGGCAGTGCTTCACATCCATCGTACCCAGGAAGCGCAGAAGGAATTGGGGCAGGTGGATACCCTCAAGCGCCAGGCACAGCTGCTGGCGCTGCTCACCAACGATTCCCAACGGGGCCAAGGCGTGAATGATATGCTGGAGGACGCCCAGCTGGACTTTGGGGCCTATTATATCATGGTGGTGCAGATGCCCGGGGAGCGGGCCTACACCCAGGAAACCCTCAATCGTCTGGACGCCGTATTTGCCAGAAAGCACGCCCGGGCCGTGTCCATTTTGCTGTATGATTCGGTGGTGGTATTTGTGCGCCAGGATCAGGCGGACACCGGCTGGCGCAAGGAGGCGGCGGGGCTGGCCCAGGCCGTGATGGAGGAAATGAACACCCCTGTTCATATTTCTGCCAGCCAATTGCACACCTCCCGGCATGCCATTCGCCAGGCATATTATCAAGCCCGCCAGACCCTGTGGGAAATTGCTTTGAGCAAGAGGGAACAGGGCATTGCATTTTATCAGGAGGGCCAGGGCGATCAGGCACCCAGCGAAAGGGTGGCCAAAACCTACCGCCGGATCAATGAACTGATTGAACAGGCGGATTTAAGCGATGGCTTTGCTGTGCGCGCTGCTTCCGTGCTGGTGGAATTAAGCGGGCATCAGTACAGCAATCTCAGGGCCATGATTTCCCTCTATACCATGGCGCTTCAAAAAAAGTTTTCCATGCCGCCTGATCGGAAAACAGATGCAGCGCTGTATAACACTTGGTTCGTCAGCAGCGAAAATGACGCCAGGGAATGCCTGCTGAAGCTGAGTAGCGCCCTGCGTGAATTGCAGGAAACGCCCAAATATTCCCTGCTGGTGAAAAACACGATTCAGTATATCAATCTTCACGCCATCGAAGGCCCCCAATTGGGAGACGTGGCGGAAAAAATGTGTGTCAGCGCCAATTATCTTTCCGCCCTGATGCGCAAGGAAACGGGCATTACCTTTCACGAGCATGTACTGGAGGCGAAGATGGCGGTGGCTCGTTCCATGCTGGCTGACCCCCGCGTGCTGGTGGAGGAGGTGGCACGGGCGGTGGGCTATGGCAATTATATTTCCTTTTATAATGCGTTTAAGCGGGTGGTGCATATGACGCCTACCGAATTTCGCAATCAGATGGCCGGCGAGTAACAGCCGGCTTTTTTTGATGGATTCCGCATAGGATAGGGCGGAGGTGACAAGGTATGCTGTCTTTTCTTTACTGGCTGTTGAAGGATGCATTGTTTTTCTTCGGAATGCTGTCGGGGCGGGGAAGCTTCCCCAAGCCCCTGAGCCGGGAGGAAGAAACCGAGGCACTGCTGGCGATGCAAGAGGGGGATCAGGAGGCGCGTTTGAAACTAATCGAGCATAATTTGCGCTTGGTTTCCCATATTGTAAAAAAATATACTGTGCCGGGATACACCCAGGATGATCTGGTTTCAGTGGGTACGTTGGGGCTGATGAAAGCAGTGAATACCTTCAAATTGGAAAGCGGCTCCCAGCTGGCCACCTATGCCGCCCGGTGCATTGAAAATGAAGTGCTGATGTTGCTGCGCGCATCGAAAAAGCGAAGAGGGGACGTATCTCTTTCCGATCCCATCGGCACAGACGGTGAAGGAAACGATATTTCTTTTATTGATATTTTAGGGACGGAGCCCGGGCATGTGGAAGATGCAGCACTGCACCGTGTGGCGATGGAAAAGGTGCGGCTGCTGGTAAAGCAGCTGCCCAAAAAGGAGCGGCTGATCATTGAAATGCGCTATGGCCTTTTGGATGGCGCCATTCATCCGCAGCATGAAGTAGCCCGGGTGCTGGGTATTTCCCGCTCTTATGTGTCCCGCATGGAAAAAAAGGCCATTGCCATGCTGCGGGAAGGGATGGAAAAAGATGTATAGCTGGAAAAAGCTGGAGCAGAAAGATACAAATGAATGAAAGAAAACGATGTTTTATGTTCTTTTCTGCAGTTGCCGCTTGCCTTGACAAAAGATTGTGATATAATGGAAATGGCAATTTGCCGATCAAAATACCTGTATTGGAGGAAATATACAATGGCTGAACTGTTGAAGGTTGGCGTCATCGGCTGCGGCGGTATCGCCAATGGCAAGCATCTCCCTTCCATTAAGAAAAATGGCCTGGCCGAAATCGTGGCCGTGTGCGACTTGATCGTGGAGCGCGCTGAAAAGGCCAAGGCCGAATATGGCACCCCCGAAACCCGCGTATATACCGATTACAAGGAATTGCTCAAGGAAGATTTGGACGCGGTGTTTGTATGTACTCCCAACCGCAGCCATTCCGAAATTTCCGTGGCTGCTCTGGATAGCGGCAAGCACGTGCTGTGCGAAAAGCCCATGGCCATCAACTATGAAGAGGCGAAAAAGATGCTGGAAGCCCAGAAGCGCTCCGGCAAGCTCCTCACCATTGGCTATCAGGGCCGTCAGCGCCCCGCCCATCGCTATCTGAAGGAAATCTGCGATGCCGGCGAACTGGGCGATATCTATTATGCTTCTGCCAATGCCCTGCGCCGCCGCGGCGTGCCCACCTGGGGTGTGTTCCTCAATGAATACGAGCAGGGCGGCGGCCCCCTCATCGATATCGGCACCCATGCCCTGGACCTCACCCTCTGGTGCATGAACAACTACAAGCCCAAGTACGCCGTGGGCACCACCTATCATAAGCTGAACAACGATACCAAGACCGCTAATCCCTGGGGCGACTGGGATCCTGAAAAGTTCTCCGTGGAAGACAGCGCCTTTGGCTTTGTGGTGATGGAAAACGGCGCTACCATCCATGTGAACGCTTCCTGGGCCCTGAACATGGCTGAGCCCGAAGACGGCACCACCACCCTGTGCGGCACCAAGGCTGGCGCCGACCTGAAGAATGGCCTGCGTATCAACGGCGTGGCTCATGGCCGCCAGTTCACCACCCTGCCCGATATGGCTGCCGGCGGCGTGGACTTCTTCAAGGGCAAGGGCCCCAGCACCCCCCAGGAAGCTGAAAACGAAATTTTCCTCAAGGCCGTGAAGGGCGAGGGCGAACTGTGCGTGCTGCCTGAACAGGCTGCCGTGGTTACCCGCATCCTGGAAGCCATCTACACCTCCGCCAAGACCGGCGAACCCGTGTACTTCAACGACTAATTGAATAACGGAGGTTTCCGCCATGCTGATTAAAAATGGTATCATTCATGACGCCATTCATGAAGCGCCTTTCACGGCGGATCTGCTCCTCCGGGATGGAAAAATCGCCGCTATCGGGGAGAATCTCCCTGATGGCGGCGAAACCGTTCTGGACGCATCCGGGCTGCATATCTATCCCGGATTCGTGGACGCCCACAGCCATTTGGGCCTGTCCGGAGATGGGATCGGCTATGAAGGAACGGATTATAACGAGCACAATGATATCGTCACGCCTCATCTTCGGGGCATTGACGGCTTTAAGCCCATGCAGCCCTCCCTGCTGGCTGCGGCCCGGGCAGGGGTTACCTGCGTGTGCACCGGCCCCGGCAGCGCCAATGTGCTGGGCGGAACCTTTGTAGCGGTAAAAACCGTGGGCTGCCGGGTGGATCATATGGTGGTGAAGGAAGCCGTGGCCATGAAATGCGCTTTCGGTGAAAATCCCAAGCGCTGCTATCGGGATAAGAGCGATTCCTCCCGGATGACCACCGCCGCCAGGCTGCGGGAAATGCTCTTTAAGGCCCGGGAATACATGGAAAAGAAGGATGCCGCCGGAGATGATCTTTCCAAGCGTCCCGGCTTTGATATGAAGCTGGAAGCCCTGATTCCTGTGCTTCGCCGGGAAATTCCCTTAAAGGCCCATGCCCATGCCTGCGAGGATATTTTCACCGCGCTGCGCATCGCCAAAGAGTTTAACGTGAAAATTACCTTGGAGCACGTGACGGAAGGCCATCTCATCGCCGATGAATTGGCCAAGGAAAATGTGCCTGTGGCCGTGGGCCCTTCTCTTACCAGCGCCAGCAAATTTGAATTGCGCAATAAAACCTTCGATACCCCCGGCATTCTCAGCAAAGCAGGGCTGCAGGTATCCATCATCACCGATCACGATGTGATTCCCCAGGAATATCTGCCCCTTTGCGCGGGCTTGGCGGTAAAGCATGGGATGGCTCCCTTTGCCGCGCTCCAGGCCATCACCATCAATCCCGCCCGCCATGGCGGCATTGCCGATCGGGTGGGTTCCATTGAAATTGGGAAGGATGCGGATCTGGTGATCTGCGAAAATTCTCCCTTGGAAGTGGACGCCAAAATCCACGCGGTATATATCAACGGCGTGAAAGTGGATTGATTGTTGCTTGCAAGCGCCCGGTTTTGCGCCGGGCGCTGATTTCATTGGGGAGGAATCATCCATGAATCTATTAAAAACCACCATTTCCATCGGCCTGCCAGAGCCTTTCCGGGCCCTGCATATTACAGACAGCCATATTGCCCGCGCAGATGAACGGGACGGAGAAAGGAAAGTGGCTCTGGCTCAGAAGCGTGCGGCTGCTTTTGCGGCAAACGGCGCAGGAGCCGATGCTTGCTGGCTGGAGCAGAAAGCCTATGCCAAGGAACAGGGCCTGCCCGTATTGTATACTGGCGATTTTTGCGATTTTGTTTCATTGGCCAATCTGGAATATGCCAAGGAGCAATTTGAGGATTTGGACTATTTCATGGCCGTGGGCAACCATGAATTCAGCCTGTATGTGGGTGAAGCATTTGAGGATGAAGCCTATAAAATGCAAAGCTACTGCCAGGTGCAACGGTATTTTGGCAATCATCTTTTATTTGACAGCCGGGTAATGGGCGGCGTTAATTTTATCGCGGTGGATAACGGCTATTACCGCTTCAACGATGGCCAGCTTTTCTGCCTAAAGGAAGAGGCGAAAAAGGGGTTGCCCATGGTGCTTTTGATGCACAATCCCTTGCATACCGATGCACTTTTTCAAGAGAAAATGGCGGAGAATCCCAGGGGCTGCGCCTTCCTCACCGGCACGCCGGAAGAAATGATGCGCGGCTATGATGAATACCGTTTCCGCCAGCAAGTGCCGGATGAACCCACCCTGCGATTCATGGATTATATATACAGCCAGCCCCTGATCAAAGCTGTGATTGCGGGACATCTGCATCAAAATTACGAGGGGCTGCTGCCATCCGGGATTCCTCAGTATGTGACCGGGGGCGGCTATCAGGGCTATGCCCGGGAATTTTTGTTTATCTGATCAAAGGAGGAAGGGGCCATGCTGACCATCCTGGGAGGAAACCGCCAGGCGCTGAAAGATAAGCTGCTTGCCGCTGCGCGCCGGGGCGGGCGGATGATCGTGATCGTGCCGGAGCAGTATACCCTGCAAACGGAGCGGGAACTAATGGATGGCCTTGCCTTGCCCGGCTTTTTTGATCTGGAGGTGCTTTCCCCCTCCCGGCTCACCGAGCGGGTATTTTCCCTGGCCGGGGCAGATCAGCGGGTGCGCATTGATGCCAGGGGCAAGCAATTGGCTCTGGCCCGGGCGATGCTTCAGTGCAAAAAGGAACTGCGCTATTACGAAAGCGCTGCGGAAAAGCAGGGGTTCATTGAGCGAATTGGCTCCCTGATTGCAGAATTCAAGCGCGCCGGTGTCACCCCGGAGCAACTGCAGGCATATAGCGAAACATTACCGGAAGGCGCCAGTCGGGATAAGATGAGCGATCTTTTCCTGATCTATGCTGCCTATGCCGCCCAGCTTTCTGGCCAATTTGTGGATGGAGAAGATGTGCTGGAAAGCATGCTGGAGCGCTTACCCATAAGCGGCGTGGCCAGGGATGCAGCGGTAGCCGTGTACGGATTTGACGTATTCACCGGGCAAATGAACCGGCTGCTGCTGAAGCTTTCTGCCCAGAGCCGGGAAACCTTGGCGCTGATCGTGCTACAAAGAGAAGAAACCTTTGCACCTGTATTGGAAAGCGCTCAAAGGCTGCGCAAGGAAGCGGAAGCAGCCGGCGTTCCCTGCCGTTTTTCCCTGCTTCCCCCCGAGCCTGGCCATAGAGCGCCAGAAATTGAACACCTGAGCCGGGAATACCTGCGCAGCCCTGCAAAGGTATATGACGGCCCTTGCCGATCCATCCGGCTTTATGCTGCTCCCAATCCCTATTTTGAAGCGCATTTTGCCGCCCAGGAAATTCTCCTCCTCCATGAAAAAGGCGTTCCCTTTGGTGAAATGGCCATCGCTATGGGGGATCGGGGCTTTGCCGGGGTGCTCGCCACGGTGCTCTCTTCTTATAAAATTCCTGCCCATGTGACCCGAAAGCTTCCGGCCACTGCCCATGGCGCCGCCCGTTTTTTGCTTTCTTCCCTGCAGGCGGCTGCCGAGGGATATCAGGCGGCGGATATGATCACGGTGATCAAATCCGGCTATGCGCCCCTTTCCCAGGAGGAAGGCTGGCGGCTGGAAAACTATGTGCTCTCCTATGGCATCAGAGGAAAACGATGGCTTTCTCCCTTTGATCGTGGATCTGCTTCGGAATGCGCGGCGGTGGAAGAGGCCCGGGAAAAGCTGATCACACCTCTTGAAAAAATGCGCCTGGCCCTGAAAGAAGCCGAGGAAGCAGGGAAAGCGCTGGAGCATGTGTATGAATATTTGACCCAAGTGCAGCTCTTTGAGCGCCTCCAGGAAAATGAAGAAATGCTCATGGCCCATGGCATGGCGGCAGAAGCGGTGCAAACTCACCAATTGTGGGAAGCGATGATGCAATTGCTCTCCCAGGCCCATACCCTGCTTTCCGGCGCCAAAGCAACCGCACGGCAGCTATCTTCCTGGCTCACAGCGGGGCTGGAGGCCTGCGAGCTTTCTTCCCTCCCCCCTATGGCGGATGCCGTGATCTGCGGCGAGGTGGGGGCATTGCCCATTTCCTCCCCCCGGGCGCTGTTCTTTATGAATATGACGGATGGGATGCTTTCCGCTCCCGGCACAGCCCTGCTTTCTCAGGAAGAGCAGGAGCATGCCCAGGAAACCATGCAGGTATATCTTTCCTTAAGCGAAGATGGGCAGGATGACCTGGCCCGTTTGGACGTGTGGAAGCTGCTTTCATCTCCCCTGGAGTATCTCTATCTCACCCGTTCTCAGGCCACTCAGGAAGGCGGTGCATTGCGCCCCTTTGCCCAGCTTTCCCAGATCCGCAGGATTTTTCCCTCCCTGGTGGAGGAAGGCGGGGTAAGCCAACGGGCGGCGGCCCGATTGCCCCTGGCCCCTGGCCCAGCCCTGGATGCTATCGGCGCCAAGGTAAGGGAGGGTGCCTTAGAAGGAGAATGGCTGGAAGCGTGGAAATATTTAAGCCAAGCCCCTGCAACCCGGGCGCGTACCCAGGCGCTTCAATCCGCTTTCCTGCCGGAAAACGATGCCCCGCCCCTTCCCCGGGAAGTGACCCACGCTCTTTTTATGGAAAGAATCATGTCGGTAAGCCGACTGGAGAATTTCGCCGTGTGCCCCTATCGGCATTTCGTGGAGCAAGGACTATCGCCCATGCCCAGGAAGGAATGGACGCTTACGCCTATTGACGCGGGCAACTTTTACCACAGCGCCCTGGAAGGGTTTACAAGGCTTTTGCCCACCCTGGAAAATTGGCCCAGAATTGATAAAAAAACATGCGACGCCGCCATGGATCGGGCCGCTGAGCCCCTGTTTCAGCAAATGCTTTCCGGCGTGATGGGGGATAGCGCCCGGATGAAAGCGCTGGGTGAAAAATACAAAAGGGTGCTTCGCCGGGTGGCTTGGACTTTCACACGGGGCGCCAAGCAAAGCGCCTTTACCCCGGAAAATGCCGAGGTGCGCTTTGGCTATGCCGGGGGCATTCCTCCCATTGCGCTCACCCTCCAGGATGGCTCCCGGGTATTTGTGCGGGGCGTGATCGACCGGATTGATCGCTATGCCGGGGATGAAGGGGTGTATCTGCGTGTGGTGGATTATAAATCCGGCAGCGATAAGCTGGATGCTGCCCGCATTTTCTGGGGCGCACAGCTGCAATTACTTTTGTACCTGAAGGCGGCCTTGAGTATGGAAGAAAATGCTCAGCCGGCAGGCGCTTTCTATATGAAGGTGGCCGATCCCCTGCAGCCTGATCAGGAGGATACCCGGCAGGTGGAGGATGCATTGGCACGGGCGCTGCAATTAAAGGGGGTAGCCCTTCGGGATGCGGCCATCTTAAGAAAAATGGATGATGGCGTGCCGCCTCTTTCCTTGCCCAAAACCCTTACTTCCGCCGGGGAATTTGATAAGCGGGCCATGCTGGCCAATCTATCTGAAATGCACGCCCTGATCGGCCATGCCGAAAAGATGGCAGCAGAAATGACGGAGCGGATGCACAGCGGAGAAATCAAGGCTGCCCCCCTTTGTGATAAACAGGGGAAGGGCCCCTGTGAATATTGCGAATATGCCGCCATTTGCCGTAAAGATGTATCTCGCGCCCCGGAAAATGCCCGGCAAATGCAGGAAATGAAATTTGATGCGCTGCTGGAATACGTAAACAAAAATAGTGCTGGTAATTTTGAAAAAAATCATGTATAATAAAGTTAACCGAATACAATGAAGGGGGTTTTTCCCATGATACAGGTTATTCACGGAAAAAAAGGCTCCGGTAAAACCAAAAAGATTCTCGATATGGCCAACGCCGCCATTAAGGAACAAAAGGGCGACGTCATTTTTATCGATGATGATAATCGCTACATGTTCGATCTGCGCCACGAAGTGCGCTTCGTCAATGCCGGTGAATACGGCTCCGACAGCCCCGAAATGTTCTTTGGGTTCCTGTGCGGCATGCTGGCTCAGAATTTCGATATCAGCGTCGTATTTGTGGATGCTTTCCTCAAGCTGGTGAAGACGGATGTGGAAAACACCGAAGAATTCTACCGTCGTCTGGAAGTGCTCAGCGAAAAGCACAATGTGCAGTTTGTATTGTCTGTAAACTGCGATGATGCTGTGGCGCCTGAGTTTATCAAGAAGTACTTCATCTAAAAAGCAAAGAGGTTTTCATATGCCATTTGTAAGCACTCGGGGCGCGGAAGCAATTTCCGCGCCCGAGGCAATTGTGCGTGGAATTGCGCCGGACGGCGGGCTGTATGCCCCGCTGTCCCTGCCTCATCTTACCAAAGCGGATTTTACCCGTCTCGCTTCCATGGATTATGCCGCCCGTGCTGCTTGGACGCTGGCGCTTTTGCTGGACGGCTTTTCGGAAGAAGAACTTGTGCCCATGGCAAAGGCAGCCTATGCCCGATTTGATGATCCCGAGGTGGCGCCGGTGAAAGAATTGCAGGGCGGCCGCCATGTATTGGAGCTATTCCATGGGCCCACCATGGCCTTTAAGGATATGGCATTGCAGATGCTGCCCTGGCTGATGACAGCCTCTGCCCAAAAACAGGGAGAAAACAGGGAAATCGCCATCCTCACCGCCACCAGCGGCGATACGGGCAAGGCTGCTCTGGAGGGCTTTATGGATGTGCCCGGCACGTCCGTCACCGTGTTTTACCCCCTTGGCGGCGTTAGCGCCGTGCAGGAAAAGCAGATGGTTACTTCCCAAGGAAAAAATGTGCACGTCGTAGCGGTGCATGGCAACTTTGACGATGCCCAGACCGGGGTGAAAACCCTTTTTGGCGATCCTGCTTTCATCGAAAAAATGAATGCCATGGGAAAGACGCTCTCCTCCGCCAACTCCATCAATCTGGGCCGGCTGGCGCCCCAGGTAGCCTATTATCTTTCCGCCTGCGCCGATTTGCTTGCCCGGGATGAAATTACCTGGGATGAGGGCTTGAATGTATGCGTTCCTACGGGCAATTTTGGCAATATTCTGGCTGCCTGGTATGCCAAGCGCATGGGCGCGCCCATCCGAAAGCTGATTTGCGCCAGCAATAAAAATGACGTGCTTTCCGATTTTATCCGCACAGGTGTGTATGATCGCCGCCGGGATTTCCATAAGACCATTTCGCCTTCCATGGATATCCTGATCTCCTCCAATCTGGAAAGATTCCTGCTGGAGTTGACCGATGGAAACTGTGCCCGGGTGCGCTCCTGGATGCACTCCCTTTCCGAGGACGGCGTATATGATATCGGCGAAGAAAACCTGAAAAAGCTGCAAAAAATCTTCTATGGCGGCTATGCGGATGATCAGCGCACCGCTGCAACGATCCGCAAGGCATGGGAAGAAGAAAAGTATCTTCTGGATCCCCATACGGCTGTGGCTGCCTGCGTGGCAGAGGATTATCGCCTGGATACCGGTGATCAGGCGCCTATGCTCATCGTCTCCACTGCCAGCCCCTATAAATTTGCTTCTGATGTAGCAGATGCATTGCAGGTAAAAGTGGAAGGGGACGCCTTTGAGGCAGCTCATGCCTTGGAGGCGGCTACCGGTGTGAAAGCGCCCCGGCAGGTGGCTGAGCTTAAAAATATGCCCGTGCTCCACACCCGGGTATGCGATAAGGAAAAGATGGGCAAAGCAGTACTGGCTGGCTTTGTCAAATAAGGAGGAACTCTTTTCGTGGCGCAGTATGAAACGCATCTCACAGGGGATTTCTATGCCCTGCTCCATTACATTGAAAAGAATGTGATGCAGGGCAGCGCAACGGCGTCACGGGAGGGCGGAAGCACCTTTGAGGCAGATGGCGTTCGCTGCGCTGTAAGGGTGTATGAGCGATATAGTTGGTGGGGCGGAAACCGGCTCAGTCTGTGCGTCACGCTCTTTGGCAAAGGAAAGGAACTGCATCTTTCCGCCATCACATCTGGAGGCAGTCAGGCTTTATTTTTCAAAGTAAACACCCTGGGCGAAGAAGCTTTTCTGAATCGTTTTGTTCGGGGTATTGAGGAATTTAAACAAAAAAATGACGCCTGAAAGGGGATAATGTCATGTCGGATTACCGGGATTGGAAAACAGCCATTTCTATCCGGGACGCCTCTTGGGAAAATCTGCAGCGGCTCCATGCTTGCCAGGTGGCAGCCATTGAAATTCTGACCAAGCCAGATACCTGGGAGCAGCTTTGCTGGCAGGAAATCAGGCAGAATACCGATGCAACCGGGATCGAATTATGGACGGTGCACCTGCCCTTCAGCGCCCAAGTGGATATTTCTTTGCCGGATGTCCCGGCGCGGAAGCAGACGCTGGATATGCATAAGAGTATCATAAAAAGTGCCGCAGGGATTGGCGTAAAGCATTTTGTGCTTCATCCCTCTTCCGAGCCCATCAGCGATGAGGAGCGCTCTCTGCGCATGGAAATGGCGAAGGTGTCTCTCAGGGAACTGGCGGATTGGGCTGATTCCCTGGATGCTGTGATCTGCGTGGAGGATCTGCCCCGCACCTGCCTGGGCCATACGGCGGATGAAATGCTGGAATTGCTCAGCGTCGATGACCGGCTGCGGGTGTGCTTTGATGTGAATCATCTGCTCACCATCTATGGCACCACCCATGAAGAATTTGTGAAAAGGCTGGGCAGCAAGATCGTCACCACTCATATGAGCGATTACGATTTTGCGGATGAAAAGCATTTCTTTCCCGGGATGGGCATGCTGAACTGGAAAGCCCTGGTGGAAGCGCTGGAACAGGCGGATTATCGGGGCCCCTTCCTGTATGAGGGCGGCTTTTCTCCCAGTTCCTGGATGCCAGAGATTCCCTATGCCACTTATGAAGAAGCCAGAGAACGTCATCTGCGTATCAAAGAACTGACCGGAAAAAATTATTGCGGAAAATAAAAAATATTTTTGATTAGGATGTTTCAAAGCCTTTGAAACGGTGTATATACATATCGTGAGAAGCAACCGGGGCAACCCGGAACACCAAATAAAAAAAGATCGAGAAGAAAATGGAGGAAAAAAGATTATGAAGTGGGTTTGCAAAATTTGTGGTTACGTACATGAAGGTCCCGAAGCTCCCGAAAAGTGCCCCCAGTGCCAGGCTCCCAAGAGCAAGTTCGAGC
>SVGW01000060.1 GCA_015056125.1 Clostridiales bacterium
CACCCCCATCGCCATCGAACAGGGTCTCCGCTTCGCTATCCGTGAAGGCGGCCGTACCGTGGGCGCCGGCGCTGTGGCTCGTATCGCTGAATAATTTCTGGTAAATTTAAGCCTGCCGGTTTTACCGGCAGGTTTTTTCATGTTGTTTTGGTTGTTCTGTCACTTGACAAAGGGGCGATTGGTTTGCTATGATGAATAGGACGATTACTTGGGTCGGAAGGAGAATACATCAAATGGATACTTGCTTAAAGGTATTGATGGTAGGCATTGGCGGATATTCCCAAATCTATGTGAATAAGCTGCTGGATCCGGCGTCTGAGCTGCCTGTACGGGTGGTGGGGGCAGTAGATCCTTTTGCAGATAAGAGCCCCCTTTATCAGCAGATTGTTGAAAAAGGGATTCCTGTGTATAAAACCCTGGAAGAATTTTATGCTGCCGATACGGCGGATCTGGCCGTGATTGCAACGCCTACCCATTTCCACTGTGTTCAGTCCATTTATTGCATGGAACATGGAAGCCATGTGCTTTGCGAAAAGCCTGTTGCCGCTACCATTGATGATGTGCAGAGGCTGATTGAAGCACGGGAAAAGACCGGCAAGAAAATTTCCATCGGTTATCAGTGGTCTCACAGCGAGAGCATTCAGAGGCTGAAGGCAGATGTGCTTGCTGGCAAATACGGAAAGGCCAAGCGCATGAAGACCATCGTGCTCTGGCCCCGTGACTATGCCTACTATCGCCGCGGCTGCGGATGGGCTGCCACTAAGAAAAATCCCGATGGCCTGTGGGTATTGGACAGCGTAACCGGCAATGCTACCGCTCATTATCTGCATAATATGCTGTATGTGTCCGGTCCGCAGATTGACCGCAGCGCTTGTGTGGAAACATTGGAAGTGGAAACTTATCGTGCCAATACCATTGAAATGTTTGATACTGCCGCCATGCGCGTGACCACGGATAATGGAGTGGAAGCGCTGTATTTGGTGACCCATGCCATTCAGAAGGAAGAAAACCGCAATCCCGAATTCGTATTTGAATTTGAAAACGGCACTGTTACGGCGAAGCAGGAAGACAAGGAGATTATTGTTCGGGGCCATCTGAATAATGGGGAAGAAATTAATTATGGCTGCCCCAACGATGACGCTACCAGGAAGCTTTCCTGGATGGTTGACGTAGTACTGGGCAAGGCAGAAGTGGTATGCGGCCCCGAGGCTGCCAGTGAGCATACCAAATGTGTGGATAAGACGGAGGAACTGATTCCGGAAACGCCTTATTTCCCCGCCGACAAGATCGTTCGTACAGAAGAACGAGCCTATTGCATCGGCCTGGCCGATGTGCTCAAACGCTGCTATGATGAGTGGAAACTGCCCTCTGAGCTGGGTATTCCCGGCTTTGAAGGCACCAAGAAGGCGAAGGTAGGCAAGGATTACACTCATTTTGCAGGTGTGTAAGAGGGAGGATACCCGATGAATTGCTTTGAAACAATCACAGTGGATGCAGTTGTGGTGGGCACGGGCGCTGCTGGCTATAATGCCGCTTGCCGGATCGCTCAGTTTGGCAAAAAAAGCGTTGCCATTGTGACGGAGGGCGTCAATTGCGGCACCTCCCGCAATACCGGCAGCGATAAGCAGACCTATTATAAGCTTGGCCTTAGCGGCGATACCCCGGACAGCGTGCGCAGCATGGCAAAGAATCTTTTTGCAGGCGGTTCGGTGGATGGGGATCATGCCCTGTGCGAAGCGGCTCTTTCCGCACGCTGCTTCCTGAATCTGTGCGAGCTGGGCGTGGCTTTTCCAGTGAACCGCTATGGCGAATATATCGGCTATAAAACCGACCACGATCCCTTTGCCCGGGCTACTTCTGCCGGTCCCCTGACCTCAAAATTTATGACGGAAGCACTGCAAAAGCGGGCTACCGAATTGAAAATTCCTGTATACGATGGGCTGTATGCTATCGAAGTGCTGGTGGAAGATGAGAAAGTGTGCGGTCTTTTGTGCCTGAAAAAGGCAGATGGCAGCTTTGTGGCCTTCCGCTGCGGCAATGTGGTATTGGCTACCGGCGGTCCTGCGGGCATGTATGCTGACAGCGTATACCCCCATGGTCATTTTGGCTCCACCAGTTTGGCCCTCAACGCCGGTGCCTCTCTCCAGAATATGACGGAGTGGCAATATGGCCTGGCTTCCGTAAGCCCACGGTGGAATGTATCTGGCACCTATATGCAGGTGCTGCCCCGATTCATCTCCGTAGATGAGGATGGAAACGAATTCGAATTCCTGCAGGAAGCCTATGCCGATCCCTATCAGGCGCTTTCCATGGTGTTCTTAAAGGGATATCAGTGGCCTTTTGACAGCCGCAAAGCCCTGGAAGGCTCTTCCGTGGTGGATTTGCTGGTATATCGGGAAGCGGTGCTCAGGAAGCGGAAGGTGTATCTGGATTATCGTGCCAATCCTTTTGGCATGGAAACCATAGAATATGAAAAGCTGATTCCTGAGGCCTATGATTATCTTAAACGGGCAGAAGCATGCTTTGGTACGCCCATTGAGCGGTTGGAAAAGATGAATGCCCCTGCGGTGGAACTCTATCGCGGCAAGGGCGTGGATATCCATGCGGAGCGCTTGGAAATCTCCCTGTGCGCCCAGCATAATAACGGCGGTATCAGCGTGGACCTTTGGTGGCAGACGGCGGTGAAGGGCCTCTTTGCTGCCGGTGAATGCGCTGGCACACATGGCATCACCCGTCCCGGCGGAAGCGCCCTCAATGCCGGGCAGGTAGGTTCTTTACGGGCCGCTCAGTATATTTCCTACCAGGGATATGATTTGCCCGGTGAAAATGTATTTGCGAAGCTGGCCGAAAATGCGGTTGCCAGGCAGCAGGCTTTCTGCCAGAAGATGCTGGGGAACGCTGATAACATCGATCAGGAAATGAAAGCTGCTCAGCGCAGAATGAGCGATAAGGGCGGCGCCATTCGCGATAAGGCTGCCATGAGCCAGCTGAAAGCGGAAACGCGGGAAATTCAGAATGCATTTGAAGAAAATGTGGGCGTTCCTGGCGCTTCCAGCCTGTATAAGGCCTATCGCCTTAAGGATATTTTGCTTTGCCAGCAGGCAGCCCTCACGGCCATGATCAATTTTGCCGATGAAATGGGCACCACCCGAGGCTCTTCTCTCTATACCGACTCTAACGGCAAGGTGGCGGAGGGAATGGAGGAAATTTTCCGCTTCTGCCCGGATGACGGTAAGGCCGTGGCCATGGTGCAGCAGGTGAGCTTGAAGGATGGCGAATTTAAAGCGCTGTGGCGTGATGTGCGCCCGCTTCCGGAAGATGATGATTTCTTCGAAAATGTGTGGCGCAGTTACCGGGAAAACATGAATATCTATTAAGATCCATCATCAAGAGGCCGGAGACACCGGCCTTTTTTTCTTGACAATCCAATAGACGCTGTGTTATGATCAAAAACAAATTTATCAGAAGGAGGAGCGTTTCATGAAGTCCATTGTATTATGCGATAACGCCGAACCAGAAAAAGTTGTGCCGTTATGTCGGGAATACGGGCTGGGCATTGAGATTCAGGGCTTTTATAATCCCAACACGGAAGACGGCGCCCAGGATCTGACTGAAAAATATCAGAAGATGCTGGATGGCATTGATGAAAGGCACCTCCATGCGCCGTTCTGGGATTTATGCTTGGCCAGCAAGACGAAAATGATTCGTGATGTGACCCGGCATTATTTTGATTACGGATATCAAATGGCAGCGGCGCTGAATTGCCGGAGCGTAACGGTGCATCAGGGATTTGTGCCGGGCACCTCATATGTGAGCGGATGGGTGAAGCGCGCAATACCATTCTGGGAAGAATTTTTCAATGAGCATCCGGGGCATATCGAAATGAACATGGAAAACCTATGCGAAAAGAATGCGGAAACATTGATTGGCACAGTGGATGGCTTGGGAGTGGTGCGCCTGGGGGTGAATTTGGATATTGGGCACGCCCATTGCATGAGTGATCTAGAGGTGACAGATTGGATTGAGCAATTGGGCGGCCGCATTCATTATGCGCATCTGCATCAGAATGACGGCACCAAAGATAAACACTGGGGGCTCGCTAAGGGAACGATTCCCCTGGATGAGGTGCTTGGCGCACTGAATCAATATGCCCCAAATGCCGTGTGGGCGCTGGAATGCGCGCCGGATGATATGCAGGAATCCATCGAATTTCTGGTTGCTAAGGGATTCGTGCGTTAAATAGCAAAGGAGCAATTTATGATTCTTTCGGTTTCCAGGCGAACGGATATTCCCAGGTGGTATATGCCTTGGCTGATGAATCGCATTCATGCCGGATATGCTATCATGCAAAATCCTATGAATGCGGGGCAGTATTTTAGAGTGGATTTATCGCCAAAGGTTGTGGATTGCATTGTGTTCTGGAGCAAGGATCCATATCCGGCGCTTGAATATCTGGATGAACTTTCCGAGCGGGGTTTTCAGTATTATTTCCAGTTTACGCTGACGCCCTATGGGCAGGACTTGGAACGGTTTTTACGGCCTAAAGAAGAAATTGAAAAAACTTTTATAGAGCTTTCCGGGAAAACCGGAAAAGATCGGGTGATCTGGCGATATGATCCTATTATCCTGAACCGGGAGCTTACTATGGAATGGCATAAGACGCAATTTCTGAGGATGTGCGAAAAAATCGGAGCGCATACGGATACAGTAACAATTAGCTTTGTGGATATCTACTCTAAATTGCATCATGCCGCACTGCGGTCAATTATGGATGAAGAAATGAAAGAACTGGCGGGATTTATCGGTGATACGGCGAAGCGATTCGGCCTCAAGGCAGTAGCTTGCAGCGAATCGGGAGATTTTTCAGCCTATGGCATCGGGCGATCCGCCTGCATAGACCGAGCGCGAATTGAAAAGCTGCTTGGATGTGCTTTGGATATTCCAAGGGACAAAAACCAGCGAGCAAATTGCGGCTGCTGCCAAAGCGTGGATATTGGGGCCTATAATACTTGCACAAATGGCTGCATCTATTGTTATGCCAACACCAGCGAAGGGGCTGCTAAGCGAAAATACGAAGCCCACGATCCAAGGGGAGAAATGCTCTTTGGCACTGTCCCCGAAAATGCTCCGATTCGGGAGCGAAAATCCGTATCCTGGAAAACGGGTCAATTGACATGGTGATGGGAGGGAAAATATATGCTCACTATGCAAGAAGCGCAACTAGAATTAAAGATGGCTGCCGAAATGAATCCTGGCCCCTGGGAGAAGCACAGCCGTTCTGTGGCGGAAAATGCCCGGCTGATTGCGAAAAAAGCACCGGGAATGGATAGCGAAAAAGCCTATGCGATGGGGCTCATGCACGATATTGGCCGCCGGGCAGGATTTAAAGGCATTTTGCATCTGTTTGACGGATATGATTATATGATGAGCCTGGGAGAAGAGGAGATTGCCCGTATCTGCCTTACTCATTCCTTTCCTATAAAAGATGTGGACACCTTCTTTGGGAAATTCGATTGCACAATGGAACAGAAGCAATTTCTGAAAAAGTATCTTGAAGAAACATGCTATGATCATTATGACGTGCTGATTCAGCTTTGCGATGCGATCTCCCTGCCAAACGGCGCATGCATCATGGAAAAGCGATTGATCGATGTGGCCCTTCGCCACGGCTTGCCCGATTTTACCGTGGAAAAATGGAAAGCATTCATGAATACAAAAAAATACTTTGATGAATTGTGCGGCTGCAACATATATACGCTGCTGCCCAATGTGCTCGAAAATTCATCTGTGAATCTGATATAAAAACAGGCGTCAGGAAAGCTCCTGACGCCTATCATATTCATTTTTTTCCTTTGGAAACAACCCTGAGAAAACCGCGAATCCCCCTGGGAGCACGCACACAGATGACGCGAATTGCCAATATCATCCCTCCTATTTGCGAATGAGCAACAGCCCAAGCAACACAAGCGCAGCGCCAATAGCCGCCAGCCAGGCCCAGCCAGGCACACAAAACAGAATCAGAAACAAACCGAGCCCAATCAATATGAAGCCTACGATGCGAAGGATGGTGCTGCCGGTGCTCGGGTAGCATTTGGTCTGCACATCGTCATGCTTTTGCCATGGCAAAAAATCACCTCCCGCTGTTCATTCTATGAAGATGAGCGGGAGGCTATGTGCCAAGGGAATTATCATTTTTCTTTCAATTCTGAATAGTGGCTGATCCAGCGATACTTTTCAAAGAAATTTTTCAAGCCATGCTCTTTGATATAGGTGTTTTGCGTGAGCCATTTTTCTCTTAGCCCGCCTTGCAGTCCGCCATCCTGGCAGGGAAACTCGGGGCAGTGGGCGCAAAACGCCACCCGATGCGATTGAGTGCAGGCGGGAATCTTGCAATGGGGAATGCAGCCCCAATGATCGCCTTTACAGATCCTGCATCCAGGGCAATCGGCTTTTTGTAAAGAAAGCAAATAATCGTTGAATTCGCTAATGCGCCGTAGCTTTTCCTGCTGCTTTTCATTGGGGGAGGGGCCATAGCCTTTCACATGGCCTTCATACCAGCCCTCCATGAGCCCATACATTCTCTTTGCAGTTTCCGGCACCGCGCCCTTGCAATAACCAAAGCAGGTTTGGCACAGCAGAGCGCAAGGCGCCACGCCGCCCAGCATTTTCAAAATTTCCAGACAGCGCTTGTATAAGGGATCAAATTCGCATCCGCAGCTACCGCATTCCTTATCCGCTTTTTCAATAGCTTCGCAGAGCTCTTGAAAATTATCCATTTGCGTAAGCCAGCGTTTGGAGGGGTCTGCAATTACCTCCCATCCAGATTCGGAAAATTTTTGAAGTATTTCAATAAGCTCGTTCATTTAAATATTCTCCAATCAACTAAAGAAATTTATCGAGGAGTATCGATCCATTTGAGGAAAGCGCCAACGTTTTTTTCAGGAAGCTTCAGCAAAAATTCCTGCTCCTGAATATCCCCCAGATAATGGGCGTCTGATGAATGAAGTACATGGCGGTGTTCAGTTGGTTCCAGAGGACATGGAAGATGCCTCCACACTTCCACTGTGGAAAAGGAAGGCTCCTCTGGCATCAGACCCAGGTTGATTAACAGCCCATTGGAGCCGCGGTTGATATGAGCAGGAACGGGCACGCCGCCCACGCTGCGCACCATTAGCGCGCATTCCTCCAGGGGCAGATCGGTAGCGCCAATCAAAAGCGCTTCTTCATGATCGATGACCTGATCATCTTCATCCATCACCAATTGCTCGCCAAAAAGGGAGGGCTTGTTTTTTCTTTTAGGAAGATGAGGGCGAAGGGATTCGCCAAACGCCACGGCAGTATCCACGTCCGGAAAATAGCCCAGCATATGCACTTCTTCTTTGGTGGTGATTTCAATGGCAGGAATGAGCAAAATGCCATAGGCCTCTGCGATTTTTTGCGCTGCAGGCAGATTGCGGGCAGAATTATGATCGGCAATGGCAACCGCTTGAAGCCCCTTCACCACAGCCATCCCCAGGATATTGCCCGGGGTCATTTCCTCATCGCCGCAGGGAGATAGGCAGGAGTGGATATGAAGATCGGCAAATAATTCTTCCATGGTTTAATCGGCCTTTTCCGCCACGCCTGCAGCCGCCATACGGCCGCAAATGGCATATGTGGTGAGGGGGCTTTTGAGCACGCAAAGCCCTTCTTCTTCCGCTTTTTTGAGGCTTTCTTCTTCCATGGCAATATTTTCGGGCATGATCACGCAGGCCATATCCGCCAACACTGCCACAGCAATTACGTTCATATGGGTCTGCACGGTTACCCAGGCCATGCCTTCGTCCCCGTGGGCCATCACCCAGGAAAGAAGATCGCAGGCGTAGCCGCAGGTGATTTCACGATCAGTGGCAACGGAAGGCGTTAGGTTTTCCGCTTCAATCAGAGGCAATAAATCGCATACTTTCATCAGAAATACATTCCTTTCACTTACTCTTCATCTTTTGTCTGAGCCAATTCTACCATCTGCTGTGCCATCACCTTCAGCTTTTCTCTCAGCTTATGGATGCAATCCAATTCAGCAAAATAGCCGCGCACAATATCTTCGGCAAAGGTACGGCAGGTGGGGGAACCGCAGGAACCGCAATCGTATCCAGGCAGATCCTCCAGAATCTTATTCATCCGCTCCATTTTCTGCATCGCCACAACAAGATTATCATCCAGCTTCATTACGCTGTTGGGTTCGATGGGCTTATCAAAATAGAGGGGATATTTGGTCATCAGGGAGGCTGGCACATCGTCCGCCGGATGCACTTTGGAAGCGGTATTGGAGAGCTTGCGGATGGCGCGCTTACTTACATAATTGTTTTCAAAAGCCAAGGGGCCGCCCACACAGCCGCAAAGGCAGGCGGAGCCTTCGAAGAAGGTGAGGTCATTGAGGCGGTTATTTTCAATTTCCTCCAGCACCCGGATCACATTCTGGATGCCGTCTACTGCCAGAGAATTATCCGGGCATACAGCGCTGGCTTCGCCGCTTCCGGCAGCCCAGCGAATACCATAGTAGGTGGCCTCAGAAGGAATGGACTGATTTTGCAGGGCGCTCACATGGGGACGGAGCAGGCCATAAATCTCCATCATGGAAATTGCACCATCCACAGCGGATTTTTGCTGGCCCAGTGGATTGCGGATAGCCGTCATTTTAGCGGGACAGGGCGTAATAAAGAATACCCCCACGTCCTCCGGCTGGCAATTATTCTTTTTACAAAATTCATGGCGGGCAATCATAGCGGCCACTTCCATGGGCTGGCGCACATCCACGATATGCGGGATCAGATCGGGAAAGCGCACCTGAATCAGCCGCACCACGGCGGGGCAGGCAGAGGAAATAAGGGGGCGGGGCAAGCCGGGCTCCCTGAGCTTTTCTCGGATAGCACGGCTCACGATATCCGCGCCCCGAGCTACTTCAAATACATCGTCAAACCCGATTTTTTTCAGTGCCTCCAGCACCGGGCCAATGGAACGAAGATTTTTAAACTGGCCATACAGGGATGGAGCGGGAAGGGCGATAGCATATTTAAAGCCGTGAATGACGCTGATATCATCCGTTACGGCCACTTTGGCATGGTAATCACAGATGCGGATGCATTCGCCGCAATCGATGCAGCGCTCATCAATAATGTGCGCACGGCCGCCGCGGACGCGGATAGCCTCAGTAGGGCAATGCTTTAAGCAATTGGTACAGCCCTTACATCGGTTCTTATCCAGGCGAACAGAATGATAAAGCTTGATATTTTCCATTATTGTACCTGCTTTCTCAGCCCAGAGCAAAACGCATGCTGATTCGCGTGCCCTTGCCCACTTCGCTTTCTATTTCAAATTCATCGGCATTGCGCTTCATATTGGGAAGCCCCATACCGGCGCCAAAACCCAGTGAGCGGGCTTCTTCATTGGCAGTGGAATAGCCCTCGCGCATGGCCATGGAGATATCCGGAATGCCGGGCCCTATATCCTGGGAGGTGAGGCTTACGCCCTTTTCATCCACTTCCAGGGTGAGCACGCCGCCCAGAGAATGAATGACCAGATTCAATTCTACCTCATAGGAAGCAACGGCCACCCTTCTGAGCACGAGGCTTGGAACCCCCAATTGCTTCAATTTTCTCTTGATATCGGCAGATGCTTCACCGGCACGAGTGTAATCGGCGGTTTCCACGGGATATTCAGCATGGATAAATGCACTCATTCTTCTTCCTCCTGTGGCCATTCTATGGGCACGCCTCTCAAGCCTGCTTCATACAGCAATCCGCAGGCGGTGAATGCTGTTTCCCGGGTGGTGATCACGGCCAGGCCCTGCTCTTCTGCCTGCTCCAGAATATCATCGGACGGGATTTTTCCCCTGGCGAAAACCAGGCATTTCAAATCCAGCATATCCGCCGTGCGAACCACATGGGGATTGGTAAGGCCGGTGATCAGCACGGTTTTTTCATTTACAAATGCCAATACATCGCTCATCAGATCGGAACAGCAGGCAGTAAAAACTGGCGTATCCAGCCGATCCTCTCCCTGAAGCACTTTCGCGTGCAGAATTTTTACCATATCTCCAATCGTCATGCATCATCCCTCGCTTAAAACACAGATTAAATTATAAATAGAATATATACTTATACTATATCTGCTTCTTAGCGTTCTGTCAACACCCGGAAAAGGAAGAAAGCGGAGAATATTTTTCCACAAGAGCATTGTAAATGTATTCAAGGATATGATAGAATAATCATGGATAAATCAGGATGGAGGAGCGATTTTTGTGAAGAAATATTATGTAGCGGTTGACCTGGAAGGATTGGCATGCGTAGTGGGCGAGCGCGGGGAAGGGCTGGGCAATGGCGCCCAGTATGCCTTTGCGGCAAAAGAGGGGGTAAAGGAAGCCAATGCCTGCGCCCAGGCACTTTTTGATATGGGTGCTGACGAAGTAGTAATTTGGGATAATCACGGCTCCGGATTGAATATGGATTATGATCAGCTGGATTCCCGTTGTAAAATTGCTATGGGCAGCGGATTTAACGCCCGGTTCCCTGGAATGGATGAAAGCTACGCAGGAATTTTGTTTATCGGATACCATGCGAAAGAAGCTACCAGGAACGCCGTGCTGGCTCACACCTACAGTTCCAAAGTATTTCAGGGATATACGCTCAATGGAAAAAACGTAGGGGAAATGGAAATTGACGCGGCCTTTGCAGCCGAATGGGGCGTGAAGGTGCTCTTTGCCGCTTCCGATGCGGCGGGCATCGCCCAGGCCAAGGAAAGCTTTCCCTGGGCTGAAACAGTGGAAACCAAACAGGGCTATGGGTGGAACGGTGCTGTGAGCCTGCATCCAAAGGAAGCCCAGCGTCAGATTTATGAAGCGGTGAAAAGGGCCGTGGAGAGGGAAAACGAAATGAAGCCCTACAAGCTGGAAGGCCCCTTGCAGGCGGAGATTCGCTTTAAGCGGATGGATGCTGCCAATGCGGCGCAATTATATGATATCCACCGCCAGCCCTTTGCTTTTAAGGATGCCTTCACCAGAACGGGCACGATTGCTTCAGTGCGTCAGCTATTTGATTGATTGCATTTGAAAAGGCTATGCACCGCACAATGATGCATAGCCTTTTTGCATGGAT
Source organism: Clostridiales bacterium (assembly GCA_015056125.1). GTDB lineage: Bacteria > Bacillota > Clostridia > Christensenellales > Aristaeellaceae > RUG563. The sequence continues at coordinate 11,133 of SVGW01000060.1, forward strand.
CAAAATTTTCCGGCGATTACGCTGGCGAAAAAGCCATTGCTTTGGAAGATGGGGGCAAGGGTACTTTGGGCAAGCACTTCATCAAATGAATCGATGGGAATGACGGTGCTGAGAATGGGAACCAGCAGGAAAAGCACATATAGAAGCATGGCTCCCCGCACAAGGCCAAATAATCCGCCTGCAAGCCAATCCAATTGCTTGAGCAGGGGAAAACGGAATACATGGCGGATAAGGCCCACGATCAGGGAAAGCACAAGATAGCTCAGCACAAAGCAAAGAATATAGGAAATGGCATGGATGGCCACGGCGACAACGGTATTGGATACATAATCGTTGACTGTGGAAAGGCCAATGCTGGAAAATACCTGATTGATCAGATTTCCTTCCAGAATTTCCGAAATGGAGGCGGGCAGCGCCACGCTTTCAAGCACCTGCTGCACAATGGGCAGGGAAAGTTGATTCACCGGCGTGGTGGCCAAATCATAATCGCCTACCCTTGCAATGGCATCGGTGTAGGTGGCAAGGGAGGAGGAAACGCCTTCACTTCCGCTGACAAAGGCCGCAAGCCTGGGGCCAAATGAAAAGGCAAGCAGCACCGAAATCAGGCAGCAGGCAAGGGATAAAACCGTGTGCACAAAGCCCCGATACAGCCCGTACACAACGCTGATCCCTAAAATAACCAGGATCACAATATCGATAATATTCATGCCTTCTCCTTTCGATGAGAATCAATGGGGGAACGCAATAAACAACGGTTCAGAACGACAAAATATTCCCCATCGATCAATCATCGCCCATCTTAAGCACAGCCATAAATGCTTCGCCCGGTAATTCCACCGTACCAAACTGGCGCATGCGCTTTTTGCCTTCCTTCTGTTTTTCAAGCAGCTTCTTTTTACGGGTAATATCGCCGCCATAGCATTTGGCCAGCACGTCTTTACGCACAGCCTTAACCGTTTCCCGGGCAATAATCTTGCCGCCAATAGCCGCCTGGATGGGAATTTCAAATTGCTGGCGCGGGATTACATCCTTGAGCTTTTCAGCAATGGCACGGCCGCGGCCGTAGGCTTTATCCTTATGCACGATCATGGTGAAGGCATCGCAGATATCGCCGTTCAGCAAGATATCCATCTTCACCAGCTCGCTGGCCTGATAGCCGGTGATCTCATAGTCATAGGAGGCATATCCCTTGGAGCGGCTCTTGAGCTGATCAAAGAAATCAAAGATCATTTCATTGAGGGGCACATCATAGAGAAGCTTGATGCGCTTGCCTTCGTACTGCATATCGATAAAAGTGCCCCGCTTATCCTGGCAAAGATCCATCAAAGTGCCCACGAAATCCTGGGGGGTATAGATGGTGGCGCGGCAGAAGGGCTCCTTCATTTCGGCGATCTCAGTGACCGGCGGAAGATTGGTGGGGTTATCAATACGCATTTCTGTGCCATCGGTTTTTACCACTTCATAGATAACGCTGGGGGCGGTGGTGACCAAATCCAGGTCGAATTCTCGCTCCAGGCGCTCCTGAATAATTTCCATATGCAAAAGGCCCAGGAAGCCGCAGCGGAAGCCGTAGCCAAGGGCGACGCTGGTTTCGGGTTCAAAGGTCAGGGAAGCGTCATTCATGCGCAATTTATCCAGGGCATCGCGGAGGTTATCATAATCTGCGCCGTCCGCAGGATAAATGCCGCAGAATACCACGGGCTGTACATCCTTGTAGCCGGGAAGGGGAGCGTCAGCGGGAAGGGCTGCGTCGGTGATGGTATCGCCCACCCGGGTATCCCGTACATCCTTGATGGATGCAGAAATATAGCCCACGTCACCGGGAAGCAGCGCTTCACAGGGCGTATAGGAGGGGGAGAAGGTACCCACTTCCACCACGTCAAATTCCGCGCCCGTCTGCATCATGCGCATGCGCATGCCGGGATAGGCTTTCCCCTCCATCACCCGAATAAAGCAGATAGCGCCCCGGTAATTATCGTACGTGGCGTCAAAAACCAGCGCTTTAAGCGGCGCATTCTCATCGCCCTCAGGAGATGGCATGCGGTTCACCACAGCCTCCAGCACATCCTCGATGCCGATGCCCATTTTGGCGGAGATCAGGGGGGCATCCTGGGCATCCAGACCAATATCTTCTTCAATTTCAGCTTTGGTTTCTTCCGGCTGAGCGCTGGGCAGATCGATTTTGTTGATTACCGGCACGGTTTCAAGATCATGCTCCAAGGCCATATACACGTTGGCCAGGGTCTGGGCTTCCACGCCTTGGGTGGCATCCACCACCAGCAGCGCGCCTTCGCAGGCGGCCAGTGCACGGCTTACTTCATAGGAAAAGTCCACGTGGCCGGGAGTGTCAATCAGGTTCAGGGTATAGGTTTCCCCGTCCTTGGCGATGTAGCGCATGCGCACAGCCTTGGATTTGATGGTAATCCCTCGTTCACGTTCCAGTTCCATGGAGTCCAGAATCTGCTCTACCATCTGGCGCTGCTCAAATACACCGGTTTTTTCCAGGATCCGGTCCGCCAGGGTGGATTTGCCATGGTCAATATGGGCGATAATACAGAAATTGCGAATATGATTCAGGCGATCGTTGGCCACGTGCGTTTCCTCCTTGCTCATTAACCCTTATATTATAAAGGAAAGATGGAAAAAACGCAAATATGAAATGAGCCAAAAGAAGAAAAAAGCCGGGCCAGAAAAATTTTTCGACCCGGCGATTACATTTTAGGCGTTTTTCAGTTCTTCCGCCATAGCAGAAAGGATGGATTCCTGCTCGGGCTTGAGCTTGGTTTTAATGGATAGGGTGGTGGGGAGAATTTTAATATCCGCCATTCCCTCCAGATAAGCGCTCATCCTTTTGATAGCCTGGGGCGCCCAGGAGCCATTTTCAATGAGAGATACGGTGCGCTTCTGATAGCTTTTGGCTTTGAGGTGAAGAAGAAAATCCTCCATCTTGGGGAAGAAGCTGCCGTCATAAGTGGAACTTGCAAGCACCATTCTGTCAAATCGGAAAGCATTGGCCAGGATGCCGGCCATATCATCCCGGGCCACGTCGGCTACCACCACATTTTCTCCGGCTTCTTTTAGCATATTAGCCAATTTCTGGGCGGCAAAAGCCGTGTTGCCATGGAGGGAACCATAAACCACCAGCACGCCTTTTTCTTCCGGAGCATAGGTGCTCCAGGTTTGGTATTTTTCAAGATAGAAACCCAGATTTTCATCCAGCACGGGGCCATGGAGGGGGCAGATTTTTGCAATATCCAGGCCGGCGGCTTTTTTCAACAAGGTCTGCACGGGGCCGCCGTATTTGCCCACAATATTGAGGAAATAACGGCGGGCTTCAGGCAGCCAGGCTTGGGGCTCCTTTTCCAGGCCAAAGGTACCAAATGCATCGGCGGAGAAGAGCACCTTTTCTGCATCCTCATAGGCAACCATTACTTCAGGCCAATGCACCATGGGCGCCATCACAAAGTGCAGGTGGTGGCGGCCAAGATCCAGGATATCGCCTTCCTTCATAGCCAGGGTGCGGGCGGAAAGGGATGCATCCACAAACTGAGGGAGCATGGCCAGGGCTTTCGTGCTCATCACCAGCTTCATATCAGGGTAAAGCGCAGCAATCGCCTGGATACTTCCGCTGTGATCAGGCTCCAGATGGGCGATCACAAGATAATCCGGGGTACGGCCGGAAAGAGTATTGGAAAGGTTTTCGAGCCATTCTTGCTCCTTGGTGGCGTCCACCGTATCCATAATAGCAATTTTATCATCAAGAATTACGTAAGAATTATAGGATACGCCTGCCGGCACTTTATACTGGCCTTCAAAAAGGTCGATATCCTTGTCTAAAACACCTACGTAACGGATGGTATCACTGATCAGCATTTGTAAATTCCTCCTTGTTCTGGTAACTGTTATATTGTACCCGTTACCTATGAAACTATAACACAAAATGTGAAAAAAATGAAGAAAAAAATGAACGAACTATTATGAAAAAATATAAAGAAAAGTTCGGGATTTTGACAAAAAATTCGCGTATAATGAAAATTTCCTGTTGATTCATCCGATATTTCGTGCGATAATAAAGACAAGGAGGGGGAAGCATGCAGGAACTCCGGCTCTTGATTGCAGCGGCGCAGGAAAGTGCAGCGCTGCGGATCCGGCAGGAATTGGCCGTTTTGCCAGAATACGTCTGCTGTGCTTCTTCCGCCTTGGCGGCAAAGGAAGAATTGGAAAAAGAAACGTTTTCGGCCGTGCTGATCTTATTGCCGCTTTCCGGCGAAGGGCTTCGATTGGCGTTGAGTACTGCGCGGGATACGGATAGCGCAGTGATTGTGGCAGGAAAAGCCGATGAACTGGATCAAACGGATCAGGAAAAGCTTGCACAGGCAGGAGTTCTGTTTCTGTCAAGACCTTTGAGCCGGGAAAGGCTGGCGATGGCCCTGGAATGTGCGAAATGCATGCACCATCGGCTGCAATATATCCGCAGGGAAGATGCACGCCTAAAGATAAAAATGCGGGAAATGCAGGCAGTGGGGCGGGCCAAAGAACTGCTGATGAAAACTTTGGGTATGACCGAGCCTCAGGCACATCATTTTATTGAAAAGCAGGCAATGGACGCACGCCAGACGAAAGCAGAAGTGGCTATGCGGATATTGCGAACGTATGAAAACAGTTGATATTATGCCGCCCGGATGCTTTCCCGGTGGAATAATATAAATACCCAGGCACAAAGGAAATATTCTTTCTATTCACAATTGAACTGGAGGAAAAATGCAATGGCGGATGTAGTGCGCCCCGAAACTATGGAGCGGATTGTGACCAAGGAACTGGCGGATGCCTTTATTACAGAGCAGGTAAAGGCCATTCAGGAACAGGTGGGCAATAAGAAGGTGCTGCTGGCTCTGTCCGGCGGCGTGGATTCTTCTGTGGTAGCTGCGCTTTTGATCAAGGCAATTGGCAAGCAGCTGGTATGCGTGCATGTGAATCACGGCCTGATGCGTAAGGGCGAAAGCGAGCAGGTAATTGAAGTATTCGGCAAACAGCTGGACGCGAATCTGATTTATATCGATGCAACTGATCGATTCCTGGATAAGCTTCAGGGCGTTGCCGATCCTGAGCGCAAGCGCAAGATCATTGGCGGCGAATTTATTGAAGTGTTTGCCGAGGAAGCGGAAAAGCTGGAGGGCGTTGAATTCTTGGCGCAGGGTACCATCTATCCCGATATTCTGGAGAGCAAGGATGGCGTAAAGGCCCATCACAATGTGGGCGGCCTTCCCAACGGCATGACCTTCCAGTTGGTAGAGCCTGTGATGCTGCTATACAAGGATGAAGTGCGCGTGGTGGGCGAAGCGCTGGGCCTGCCTCATGAAATGGTGTACCGTCAGCCCTTCCCGGGTCCCGGCCTTGGCGTGCGCTGTCTGGGCGCCATCACCCGCGATCGGCTCCATGCCCTGAGGGAAGCTGACGCCATCCTCCGGGAAGAATTTGATAAGAACGGCCTGGCTGGTAAGGTGTGGCAGTATTTTGTGGCGGTTCCCGATTTTAAAAGCGTGGGCGTGCGCGATGGAAAGCGCTATGAAGGCTGGCCTGCCATTATTCGCGCCGTGAACACCACCGATGCCATGACCGCTACCATCGAAGAAATTCCATACGCCCTTCTCCACCATATCACGAACCGTATCACTCATGAGGTAGAAGGCATCAACCGCGTGGTGATGGATTTGACTCCCAAGCCCATCGGTACCATTGAGTGGGAATAATCGCATATTGATTCTAAGTGGTCTGAAATCGTTTGATTTCAGACCACTTATTTATTTTGACATATAGTATTCTTATCAGCGGTGATAAGATTTTGATAAATGTTGTTTCATTCTCCACACGCCGCCCATAGGAGAAATCCTGCGGGGGTTTTTTAATTTAGCGTTGACTTAAACAAATGATGATGCTATAATTAAGTAACCACTAAAATAAAAGGAGCAGCAGTATGGAACTTGACCGTATGTTAAAAGCATTGGGTGAGCCAATGCGTTTGAAAATATATCAAGCTCTCTTGGAAAGAAAGCATTGTGTGC
>SVGW01000061.1 GCA_015056125.1 Clostridiales bacterium
CCTGGCCTATGAAATGGCGCGCCAGGCGGGCACCAACAATTACCTCATTGCTCGAAAAGTGCCCAAGCTTTATATGAAGAACGTGTTCAAAACCCAGGTAAATTCCATTACCACGGAAAATGTGCAGGTGCTGTGCATTGATCAGGATGACGCTGATGCCATGCGCGGCAAGCGGGTGCTGATCGTGGATGACGTGATCTCCACCGGCGAATCCCTGAAGGCCGTGGAGACCCTGGTAGAGCAGGCGGGCGGCATTATCGTGGGCAAAATGGCCGTTCTGGCCGAAGGCGACGCCCAGGAGCGCAAGGATATCATCTACCTGGAAAAGCTGCCGCTCTTCAATGCAGACGGCACCGTAAAGGAATAATCATGCATGGCCGACACTTGATTCTGTCGGCCTTTTTTAAACAAAATGGAGGATGCACATATGGAAAACACCCATCATCGGATAGCTACCTGGTGGATGCATTGGAACGATTTGAACTGGCCGGATATGGATAACCATGACAAGATCAAGCGCCGGGCGGAAGGCTTTGCCAAGGCAGGCGTCAGTGCGGCCATGTTTTTCGGTGCTCATTTCCGCTGGGATTTTCTTCCGGTATTTCCGATCCTGCATGATTATATGGCTACTGTGGCCGAGGAACTGCATAAAAACGGCGTGAAGCTTTTTGACCATCATTCCGTGATCTTCGGCCACCGGTATCACACCCGGGAAGAAATGCGCCATGTGATTATGGACAGCGGCCCCCATTTGCCCTTCAGCCCCACCTATGAAGCGGCGGCCAGTTGGGAATACAAAGGAAAGCGCCTGAACGATTGGCGCATGATCGACGTGAAAACGGGCAAGCCCATGTATTTTCCCCAGTATACGGCGGAAGCCTTCTGCTTTAATAATCCAGAATACCAGGAAGCGTATCAGGACTATGTGAAATATCTGATCAGCGAAACGGGAATCGATGGGCTCAGCGCGGACGATGGCACGCATTTTCTGCATTATAATACCTGCGGCTGCCAGCATTGCCGGGGGGAACTGAAGCGCCGCACCGGAATGGAGCTGCCCCCTGTTGAAGATACCTCCTTCTGGGGAAACTGGGATAATCCTGCCTGGAAAGCATGGATAGATTTGCGCTATGATGCATCGGGAAATTTCTATCAAAAGCTTCGCAGCATATTGCCTGAAAATTTTATGCTGACGGGCTGCGGCGGTTCTTCTGCATCTGCCATAACGCCCATGACCTGCGCGGACGCCAGAACGCTTCTGCGGGGCTGGAATTATGTGAACATGGAATTGGTGGGCAATACTCCGCCCTATAAGCACGATCCCCTCACTATCAACGTGCCCATTCCCAATCGTCTGGTCAATTCCTCCTATAATCAGGCGGCGGCAAAGGAAAAAGGCGTGCGCACCTTCTGCACCGGCTTTGCCCACAGTACTCAGTCGGCCAACCATGTGTGGGCTACCTGCAAAGCCCTGGATTCCGACGCTTGGATCGGCACGCTGAAAATGCGCCTGGGGCTGCCCCGGCATATACTTGATACCCTGCCCAATGAAGAAGATATTGCGGGCCAGGCTTTCAACTTTGAAAAGAATCATCAGGAGCTTTTCAGCGGCCAGATCGCAGGTCAGCTTGGGGTCTACTACTCTTGCGAGACCCGGGATCACATGCTCTTTGGGGGCATGGCAAAAGGCTATCCCCAGGATTATGCGGATACGGTGAAAATGCTTTTTGAAAACGGTATCTGCCCTCATACCCTTTTCACTTTCCCCGAGGACGCCAAGGAATATCCCCTGGTGCTTTTATCCAGCGCGGCGGGAATGACGGAAGAAGAGAAGGCGGCGGCCTATCGCTATCTTGCCAACGGCGGCAAGCTGGTGGTGACCGGGCCCACGGCGCTGAAGGAATGCGAAAATACCTGGGTGCTGCCCAACAGGCTGGATAAAAAGCCGGAGGATTTCTTTACCACCGTGCCCGACGGCATCCATGTTCAGACGGCCGATTGGGTCAAGAAGAATGAAATTGCCCCGTCCAATGATCCCGACGTATGGACGGAGCCGCTTTCCGGGCTGTATTATCATCCCCATCGCATTGGACAAACCAATCAGGATCGAGTGCTGGAATTATGCCGGAAATATATGAAGGATATGCCGGTCAAAGTGCTGGAAAGCAAGGGCTATCTTTCCACCATGCAGGTATCCGATGAACGGATCGTTCTGCATTTCCTGGTGGCAGATTATGATGTGGATATCGATCATGAACTGGATAAGATCCGCTATCATCGTAGCCGGGTGAACCTGCTTACCAAAATTGAGCCCATCGGGGTGGATGGGAAGCTGGTATTTGAAGCGGGAAAATTGCCAGAAGTGTATTTGCCGTTTACAGAGGGCGAAGCAAAAGTGGAATGGGACGGGAAGCTTTGCCGGGTGGCGCTGCCTGAAAAATGTTCCTATGCTTTGGTTTCTGTTCCTGTGAAATAATACCCCTAATAAAAAATGCAGTAGCATAGCGCTTCTGCATTTCAGACTGTCAAAAAACCCTTGGGATGCGTCGAAGGGCCGCTGCCCTTCGACTGAAATCCGCAGCCGGCGACATGTGCGGCGGCGAGGAGCGGAAGTATTCCGCTTCCTATATCAATTTACGGCCGCAAAAATAGGCTTTCCATCCCTTTTTCACAGGGATGGAAAGCCATTTTTGCAGTAAATGTGATGGATCGAATGGAAGACTGCTTTAGCTGACTTCCATTCGCAGTTTGTCGAAAAAAACTTTTTCGACAAACTGAAATGCAGTAGCATAGCGCTTCTGCATTTTTTATTTTCCTTTGGCATATCCTCTGCCGAAGGGAGGGGGCTTAATGCGCAGAGAAATACAGCAGCGCTGCGTGATGCTGGGGGAGTATATCCTCAGAACGGGAGCTACGGTGCGCCAGGCAGCCCGGGTATTTGAAATGAGCAAAAGCTCGGTGCATAAGGACGTGCATGAGAGGCTGAAAAACGTGCATCCGGGGCTGTATGAAGAAGTGGAAGAAATATTAAGGTATCACCATGCAGTGCGCCATATCCGGGGCGGCGCTGCCACCAGAAGGCGCTGGCGGCTGATCCGGGAAGAAAAAAGAAAAAGAACAGGCGTACCCTACGACTGAATGCCCTCCAGAGAAGCCAGGTATTTTTTTCTGTATGCCTGAGGCGAAAGCAAAAAGCGCTGGGAATAAAGGCGGCTGAAATACAGGGGATTTTCATAGCCGCATTCCTGGGCGATATGGCCAATGGGCATTTCAGTGGTTTCCAGCAGCAGCCGTGCATGCTCCATGCGAAGGGCAGTTAAATAAGCGTGAGGGGATTGGCCCATGGCAGCACGGAAAAGATGGGCAAAGTGATATTTGCTCATGCCGCATTGCACTGCATAATCCTCCAGGGATAGGGGCTGAGCCAGGTGAGTGTGCATATATTCGGCAATCTGCATGATTTTTTGCCGGGTCTGATACCCGTTTAAATCTTGGCGAATATACATTTGGCGCCCAAGCAAAGAAAGCAATTCATAGAGCAGGGCCTGGGATAAGGGTTCGTGGCAAGGGGGCATCTGCTGTGTTTCCTGGAGAATGCGATCAAACAGGGATACGATCTCACGGCTTTCACCGATGTTTAGAACAGGCGCGGCGGAAGAAAGCCCGGTCTGTTCCAATATTTCTTTTGCACCGCTTCCTGTGAAATGAATCCATTTGCAGGTGATGGGGGATTTGGCGGAATAGGTGTAATACTGGATATCGCCAGGAAGATAGAGCACAGCCTGGCCGGCCTCTACCATTTTCCATTCCCCATTTAGAAAATGCTCCGCCTGGCCGGTTATGATATAGAGGAGCTGGTAATCCTTCCGCCCTTTGGGCCGGCGAACAGAGAAGGCGCTGTCGGTGCGGTTTAAGCGCATGGTGGTGCCGCAGCTGTTTATTTTCAAAAAATGATTGGAAGATGCGTAATTGGTGGTATCCTCCAGGCCGCTATGAATAATATGCATTCATTTCCCTTCTTTCTATAGATTAGGGTAGCGCCAAATCATCTGCTTGTCAAGGAAAAAATCGCAAGAAAATGTATATTGAATTGCAATATTCTATATAGAAAGCAGAATGGAAAAAAATTATAATTGATTTGACTCAAAAAGAACGAAAGCATCAAAAGGAGTGGACAGACATGAAGAAATTTGCTTTTATTGGAGCCGGAAGCTATGGATTTACTCGAAATTTGGTGCGAGATTTACTCACCTTTCCCGCCTTTGAGGATTGCGAATTGGCGCTGATGGATATCAATCCCCTGCGATTGGAAAAGATTACGGCCTGTGTGCGCAAGATTGTGGATGCCTTTGGGGGAAAAGCCAAGGTGACATCCACCCTGTGCAGAAAGGAAGCGCTGGAGGGCGCCGATGGCGTGCTTTGCACGGTATTTAACGGGGATATTGATATTTGGCGCTATGATATTGAAATCCCCAAGCAATTTGGGGTGGATACCAACGTGGGGGATACGAGAAGCGTATCCGGCATTTTCAGGGCGCTGCGCAATATCCCTTTGATGCTGGATATCTGCGCGGATATTGAAAAATATTGCCCCAATGCCGTATTTCTCAATTACACCAATCCCATGAGCATGCTTTGCAAAGCCATGCAGAGCCGCACCAAGGTGCAGGTGACCGGCCTTTGCCACAGTGTGCAAGGTACAGCTAAAATGCTGGCGGAATGGATTGGCGCAAAAGAAGATGAAATTACGTATACCTGCGCTGGGGTCAATCACCAGGCGTTCTATCTGGATTATCGCTGGAATGGCAAGGACGCCTATCCTTTGATTCACAAGGCCATTACGGAGCGACCGGAAATTTATCAAAAGGAATTGGTGCGCAATGAGATGTATCTGCACCTGGATTATTATCCCACCGAATCCAGCGGCCACAACAGCGAATATAACCAGTGGTTCCGCAAGCGCCCTGATCTGATCGAAAAATATTGCACCCATGGTACCGGCTGGAACCCCGGCGAATATGCCTATTCACTGAACCTTCGCCTGGAACGGGAAAAAACCTGGGTTGGAGAACTGGATAAGTGGATTGCCGAAGAAAAGGTGGATACCAAGCGGGGCAATGAATATGCTTCCAATATCTTCAATGCCATCTTTGGCGATGGAGAAATGTATAAATTCAATGGAAACGTGCTCAACAAGCATTTGATTGATAATCTGCCCTATGATTGCTGCGTGGAAGTGCCGGTATTGGCTTCCCGCCGGGGGATTGAGCCCATGCATGTAGGGCCGCTTCCTGATCATTTGGCGATCCTGGTGAATACCACCGCCCGGATTGAGGATATCGTTGCCGATGCAGCTGTGACGGGGGACAGGCGAGCCGTACTCCATGCGGTGTGCATGGATCCTTTGAGTAGCGCGGTATGCTCCCTGGCTGAAATCAAGGAAATGACGGATGCGCTTTTTGAAAAGAATCGGGATTATTTGCCTGCTTTTTTCAAATAAATATTGAAACGTTCAAAAAATGCCTCCCCGGAGGCGTTTTTTTTGAAAAAATAAACGAAGGAAAAAATCCCTTTTGAATTGACAGAAACCAAGAAAAGAGATACTATATATAATCGGTTCATCTTATCAACCAAATCATGATTAAAGAAGGCTCTTCCCGTGGATAAAGAAAAGCAGACGATGTTTTATGGGCGCTTTGCCCGAACCGTGATTTTTTTTGCTCGATTTTTTACTCGAAAATACAGCGGCGAGGGAATCAGGAATGACGGCCCGGCGGTATATGTATGCCGCCATTTGGATATGCATGGGCCTATTGAAGCAATTGTGAATTTCCCGTTTTCCGTGCATGCGCTTACCCTGCATGTCTTTTTGGATAAGGAAGCTTGCATCCGCCATTTTTCCGATTACACCTTTTCCAAGCGCGTGGGGAAGAAAGCAGGTTTTTGGCGGCGGCTGGGCGCTCAAATTGCCGGAAGCGCTATTGTACCGCTGATGAAATCCCTTCAGGCGGTGCCGGTGTATCGGGATAGCGGCGAGGCGCTCAAAACCATGCGCCAGGGGCTGAAATGGCTGGAAAAGGGCGATAGCCTGATGATTTGGCCGGATGTGGAATACACGGAGGAATACGGCCAGGATTTTGAAATCTATAGCGGTTTTTTGTTCCTGGGCGAATTATATCATAAGCGCACGGGGAAGGAATTGCGCTTCATTCCCTTGGTGCTGGATGATGAAACGGGAAAAATTACTCAGGGCGATCCCGTGATCGTGAACGATTTTAAAAGCGAAGAAAAGGCCGCGGCTCAGCGAATTAAGCGGGGAATTGATAAAAGAAGCGCAATCGAAAGTGTAAATTCCATCCAGGCCGGGTTGTGATATTTTGGAATGTGTGATATACTAAATTGAATACTGATTGATTGAGGGATGCTTATGCGCAAGATGATTTGTTGGCTGCTGCTGCTCCTAATGGTGCTTATGGCCGGCACTGTGCCCGCTTCTGCATCGGAAACGGCAGAAATTCATGGCTATGCCAAGAAAACAGGCTATCATTATGTGAACTTTGGCACCTTTCCCATGGATGCCAATGGCGCCGAAGCACCTATTCTCTGGCGTGTGCTGGAGGTAAAGGGTGAGGAAGCGTTTTTGCTGGCCGAGTATATCATTGATGTGCATTATGTGCATCTGGATACCAAGGCCTATTATGATCTTAAATGGGAAGACAGCGATCTATTCAACTATCTGCAGACCGAATTTATGACCCGCGCCTTTACGATGGAGGAGCAGGCTGCTCTGCTGCAGCGCACCGAGGATGGCGGGCTGGTCACTTTGCCCAAGATTGACGATATCCGCAACAAGGATTATGGCTTTGCGGATAACAAATCCCGCCTGTGTAAAGGGACGGATTATGCCAAATCCATCGGCCTTTATCAGTATACCGATAAAAACAGCCCCTGGGTTTCCCGGAATAAATCCCAGGATCGTCCCCAGCAGCAACGCCGGGTGATGGATGATGGCAAGCTTGGCACTGTGCCCTGCGGCAATGTGGATTTGGGCGTGCGGCCTTGCGTGCATGTGGATTTGAGCCAGCTCATCATTGCAGGCGGATCTGGCACCAAAGATGATCCCTATCAGCTGGTGAATCCCAACGCTGCAGCAGTGGAGCCCACTCAGGCTCCTGCCCCTGCTGCAACGGAAGCGCCTCAGGCTCCCCAAGCCACCGAAACCCCTGCTGTGCAGGCTCCTGAAGCCACCCAGGCTCCCGCGCCTGTGGCTACCGAGGCCCCCAAGGCCCAGCAGCCTGCCGCTTCCAAGGGCTTTACGGCTGCCGCGAATCCTGAAAGTATTCATGAGCTTTTCCCTGAATTGACGGCGGAAGGTTTCCTCCCTGAAGGGGAAGCAGAATTTGTGCACAAAGATGAGGAAAACGGCCTGTGGCTTTACGCTTCCCAGACCCTGCGCATCGAAATCAACCGCCAGACGGGCGTAAACAGCAAGAAGGAACCCCTGCGCTGGTATGAAGCCCATGTATATGCCAAGGATGAGAGCGAACTATTTGATCTTTATCCCTGGAATGAGGAAAAATATAAGAATCGCTTCACGCTAGAACTGGCCGATAAGATTGCAAAGAAGCATAAGCTGGTATTCGCCATCAATTCCGATTACTTCATCTATCGCGTGGGCCGCCAGGCAGAAGTGAATTATACTTATCCCATTGGCATTATCATCCGTGACGGTGAAATCTTCTATGACGTGCCAAAGAACCCCAATTCCACCGTGTATCCGCCCCTGGATACGATGGCGCTCTATCCTGACGGCTCTGTAACCCTGCATAAGAACGCCACTACCACCGCGAAGGATCTGATTGCCGCCGGTGCGGTGGATACCCTGTCCTTTGGGCCTATTCTGGTGGAGAACGGCGAGGTTTCTCCCCGTTCCCAGGAATTTGGCAATACCCCCAATCCCCGCACTGCCTTTGGCATTGTGGAGCCCGGCTATTACATCTGCGTGATGGTGGAATCCCGTATATCCGAGAGCAAGGGCGAATCCTGCGTATGGATGGGCCAGAAGATGGCCGAGCTCGGCTGCGAATCCGCTATCAACCTGGATGGCGGCGCCACCTCCACCATGATTTTCATGGGCGAGCAGATCAACAAGAGCGGCAACTATGGCGATATCACCAACCGTAAGCAGAATGAACTGCTGGGCATTGGCTATTCCGAAAACGTGAAATAATTCTGCGATATAAGCAGAGCAGCAAGCCACAATGAATTATGTGGCTTGCTTTTTTGATATCGTTATGATAAACTGAATCCAGTCAATTTTTCGTATACATCCGATTATTTCTACGTTGATATGACGGCATAAATCATGGTGAAGGAAGGGCGAAATATGGAAGATTTAATGGAGCTATTTGCGGAAATCTTTTCCTATCCTCCCGTATGGATTGCAGCGCTCATCACCATTTTTACGGCGCCGCGCCTATTGAAAAATATACATCAATCCTTTAAAGCGTCCGTGCTGCAGCTTGTAAAACAGGCACAGGCTGATCTTTCATTTGAAACGGATTTTCCCATCAAAGTGGGCGCCGATATGCGTGCTGCGCTTTGCTATTCGCTTACGCCTGAACAGGCAAGAAGCATTGCTTCCTGCGAATATCCGCAAAAAAAGCAATTCAGCTATAAAATACTTCGTTTTCAAGAGAAAGGGAATCAAGCCCTGGCTGTAATTTCAGTATCCATCGTATATGAAGATCAGGCGAGCGGGCTACATTTAAATTTTCAGGATGTGAGGCTTTCTGTCCATTGCCAAGGCGAACCGGGAAAAGGATGGCATGTGCAGGCTGTGGAGCATTCCTGATCTTTTGAATTTTTCTTTTTCCCCGTTTTCTTAAACGGATTATTGCGTGACTGCACGGCACTGAAGGAGGGAAAAAATAACCGATATTTTGGGTGCTTCCTCCTGGCAGGAAAAGTTTACGAATCAAATACATAAATAAACAGCGGAGGATTCTATTTCTGGAATCCTCCGCTGTTTGATATGATTCTTACGCCAGGATAGCCAGCTTTTCCAGAGAAACACTGTACTGGAGCGGTTCGCCGTTCAAAAGACGGTGGGCTTCATCCAGGCAAAGATCGGCCATGTGCACCACTTCCCGGCCCAGCGCGCCGGCGATGTGAGAGGTGTGGTACACATTGGGCAGATGATAGATCAGGGAATCCTCGGCAGGGGGCTCGGGCCAGGTGACGTCCAGAATGGCCACGATATCCGTGCGCTTTTTGAGCACCTGCAGCATGCCTTCTTCATCGATGGTGCGGCCGCGGCCGGTATTGATAAAGGTGGACATGGGAAGCATGGATTCAAAGTGCTCGGGCTTGAGCATGCCGTAGGTGGAAGGAATGTTGGGAGCGTGGTTGGATACCACCTGGCAGGTGGCAAACATTTCTTCCAGGGAAACCTTGGTCACATTCAGCGCCTTGGCCTCTTCTTCAGAAAGATATGGATCATACACGCAGATTTCGATATCGGGCAGCCGCAGCTTTTCAATGGTGCGGCGGCCAATCATGCCGGCACCGATAAGGCCCACACGGATGGCAAAAAGGCCGGTATAGGATTCGTTGCGCTTATTATGGAAAGCCCGGGCATTGTAGCAATCCACCCGCAGGTTGTGGAAAAAGCCGGTAGCAGCCAATTGAATCTGGGAAGCGGCATAGCAGGCTACAAATTCGCCATTGGCATCCGCCGCGGAGATGACCAGAATGCCCCGCTTGAGGAAGGGCTCGGCAAAATGCTTGACGGAGCCGGCGGCATAGAATACAGCCTTCAGCTTAGGCAGCTGATCCAGATACTTTTCTTCCAGGTTAAACATGCCCCAGGTACAGAAGATATATTCGATATCGCTTACGGAAGTAATTTCCTGTTCAATGTTTTCCTGGTTAATCACGGTGGGATACACATCAAACAGCGCGGTTATCTTTTCTTTTCTCCCAAAGGCATATACCCGCTCGATATTTGGGATGCTGTTGCCAAAGAACGCAGCTTTCATGATCATCCCTCCTTTTGCTTACAGGCGACGCAGATGGAAGCCGCCATCCGCATTGAGAATCTGGCCTGCGGTATAATCCAGAAGGCCGCTGCAGCAGGCCAGCACCATCTTGGCCACGTCCTCAGGCTTGCCAAAGCGCTTTACAGGCAGGAGGCCGCCGTCAATCAGATTCTGATACTTTTCGTGCACGGTCTTGGTCATATCGGTGGCGATGATGCCGGGACGCACTTCAAATACGGGAATGCCGTATTCTGCCAGGCGATCGGCAAAGAGCTGGGTCACCATGGCCACGCCGGCCTTGCTCATGCAGTATTCGCCCCGGGCGGTGGAGGAGGTGTAGGCAGAGATGGAGCCGATATTCACGATGCGGGGCGCATAATCTTCGGGAGCATTTTCCTGCACCTTCACCATGGCATTGGCCGCCTGCTGGCAAAGGAAGAAGGTGCCCTTCAAGTTGATATTCAATACCCGGTCAAAGCTGGCTTCTTCCATTTCCATGATATCCTTGCGCACCAGGGGTGCAACGCCGGCATTGTTCACCAGCGCATCCAGACGGCCGTAAGTGGAAATGGCGTAGTCAACGATGGCCTTGCGCTGCTCGGAATTGGAGATGTCGCAGGGGAAGTAATCCTTTTCGGGTTCCAAGTCCTCGGGGCGGGTGGGATGAATATCGGAGAAAATAACCTTGTAGCCGTTTTCGCTCAGGAGATTACCAATGCCGCGGCCAATGCCACGGGCAGAACCGGTGACGATTGCGATTTTCATAAAGAATACACCTCTCGATCCCGCACCACGCAGCCGGCGGGAGTGCCAGCCCTGAGAAGCAGGGCGCAGCCGCCGCAGGTGACGCAGATATTTTTCTTGTTGATTTCGCCGTTTTTGCGCAGATCCTGCACAAAATCAGGGTAGGCAAAGGCCATGCGGCCAAAGCCGGCCAGGGCGCATTTGCCTTCTTTTACCATGCCGGCAGCCAGATTGGGAGAAAACTGGCGGGGATAGGTGAAGGCGGAGCCCATCACAGGCAGATCGGAATGAGCGGCCTGAATTTCCGCAAGGCCCTTCATCATCCGGTTGATGCCGGTGAGGGGATGTTCATCCGGTACATAGTTGCCCTTATCGTAGGGACGGTTCACGTGGGGGTTCTTGTAGGGGTTGCCCATGGTGATGTTGATCAGGGGAATCTTGAATTCTTCTTTCAGTTCGCCGATCAGCTGGATGGGCTCCCGAAGGTCAGGCTCCATGGAATCCTGGCAGATGCCAAAGCCATAGGGATAGGGGAAGCCGTCATAGGCATTCATGCGGCTGGTGAGGAAGAAATCGCCGGATACACTGGCCGCTGCCGCACGATAAGCGTTTTTCAAAAACCGGGTGCGGTTTTCATAGCTTCCGCCATAGGGGCCGGGGCGGGTATAGGCGCTGAGCAATTCGCAGGCCAGATAGCGGTGGCAGCATTTTACATCCACGCCATCAAATCCGGCCAGCTGGGCCAATTTGGCCGTGGGGCCAAAGGCCTCTTCGTAGCGCTTGAGGGTATCATCGGAAAGGATGCGGGAGGCATCCAGGGGCGTATCCTCCAGGGGCGGGCAATTGTAGGCAATCAGGGGTTCGGGGAAGCCATGGGGCTTGGAGTAGCGGCCGGAATTGGTGGCCTGCATGATGATCACAGGCTCATAGCCGTTTTCTTTCAGGCAGGTTTCCTTCATTTCGGCTACCAGGGCCTTGAACTGGTCCAGGTTCTTTTCGGTAAGATACAGCTGATGGGCGCTGGCCCGGGCTTCAGGCACGGTGGCCACCGCTTCAAACCAAATCAGCCCCGGGCCGCCCTTGGCAAAGCGTAGATAGCGCCGACGGGTCAATTCGCCGGGAGCGCCGTCCTCAGTGCCATCAGTGCCTTCCATGGGCTGGAAAGCAATGCGGTTGGGTGCGGATTTGGCACCCAGAGATACAGGCGTAAAGAGGCAATCCGTGTCAGAAGAAAGAGGCAGTTCAATGCCCAGCTCCTTGGCCCGATTATCAAGATCAGCCAAGGTAGCATAGTGGAACGTTTCGTGGCAGGATATAGGAATCCCCCCCTTGTCATATTGATAAAAATATTATAATATAAAGTTGCCTGTCATTCTGTGCAGAATGAAGATGAAATTATGTAATTTCGATTTGAGAGAGGACACTTATGGCATTTGAAATCGTATACAGCGATCAATTGCGTTCCCATCATGTGCATGCCCATGTGCATTATGAAATGCTGTATATTCTGGAGGGCCGTGCGCTGATTACCATTCGCGGACGGGAATACGAGGCCCAGGCGGGGGATTTGGTGTTTCTCAATCAATTGGAGGAGCATGCCACCCGGCTTTTGCAATCGCCTTACCGGCGCTATTATCTTTTGATCCCTCCCCATCATTTGAAAGCGTTTCATAATGATTTGCAGTTGCTTTCCGTATTCCGCTTGCATGGGGGAAATTTTCCCTATGTGCTCAATACCGGCGACAGAAAGGAACGATTTGAATTTTATTTTTCGCTGCTCAAGGAGACGGCGGAAAAGAAAAACCGCGATCAGGACGCCCGCTTTGAAGCGCTGATGACGTTGATTCTGACGGAGGCCCGGGCCCTTCAGCCGGATATGTTTATGCCCTCTGTGGAAATGAGTCTTTTGCCAATTCAGGAAATATTGGATATATTGGATCAGGAATTTTCGGAGGAATTTTCCTTGGAGGAACTGGCCCATCGCTATCACGTGAGCCCTGGGTGTCTGTCTTCTCATTTTAGGCGGCAAGTGGGCATGAGCCCCATGCAATATGTGACTCAGCTGCGCTTAACACAGGCCAAACGCCTTCTTTTGCAGACCGATCTTTCCGTGCAGGCCATTGCCATCCAGTGCGGATACGGGGATCTGAGCAATTTTTCCCGCCGCTTTAAGCAGCAGTTTCAATCAACGCCCCTGGAATTTAGAAAATCCTACCGTTCCCGCCCCAGCTTTCCCATGGAGGGAATGGGAAAAGGATAGTGAAATGTTAATAAGCGTTGCTTGCTGCAACGGGCCGTATTCCTTATGATAAATGAGGAAAAGGAGGAATAAGATGCTCAGCGAAAATATTAGACGGATGAGAAACGAAAGGGGACTATCCCAGGAGGAATTGGCAAGGCGGCTGCATGTGGTGCGCCAGACCATTTCCAAATGGGAGCAAGGCTTATCGGTGCCGGATGCCCAGATGCTGCTTCGTTTGGCAGAGGAATTGGAGGTATCCGTGCCGATGCTGCTTGGGGAAGGCAATGATTCGCAGGAAAAAAGAGAAGAAGCGGAACAAAAAACGGTTCAGGAACTTGCTGCGACATTGGGAAAGATCAATGATGCTCTGGCACAGCAGGAAGAAAAACGCAGGAAAAGATGGCATATTCTTTGCTTAGCTTTGCTGGTGATTCTGGGGCTGTATACTGTTTATCTGGCGGCGGGATTTTTTTATTCCCGCCATATGATGGCGATGCTCCAGGCGGATCAGGCAAGCATTGGAATCATCGGCGGCAGCGATGGGCCCACACAGATTCTTGTGGCCGCCGGATCGGTGCAGGGAATCAATGTTTTCTTGCTGGCCGTATTGATCGGCGCTTTGGTAGTTGGTTTGATTAAAACAAGGCGGAAATAAAAAATGCGCTGCAGGCAGGGTGGCTTGCAGCGTATGTATTATGCTTTTTCAAGAAGGATATTCAGCAGGGCCTGGGGCGTTGGGGCAATGTGCCTGGCGCCGCAGGAAAGGAGCTCATCTTCCTTGCGGAACCCCCAGAGCACACCGACTGATTCCATGCCCGCATTGTTTCCGCATTTCATATCGGTATTGGTATCGCCCACATACCAGCATTCGTTGGGCAATACGCCAAGATCGCTGGCGATTTTCAGCGCCCCTAAAGGATCGGGTTTGATGGGCATATCCTCCGTTTTTCCCCGAATGGCGGCGAAAGGAATGTGGGGGAAATAATGCTTCACCACGCTGATGGTATCCATCATATCTTTATTGCTGAATACGCAAAGAAGAAGATTCGTATTCGCCAATGCTTCCAGCATTTCTGAAATGCCGGGATAAGGATGGGTATTCACCCGGGAATTTTGAGCGTAATCTGCGCGATAGGCATAGAGCACATGCTCCATGCGTTCTTGATGATCGCCCACAGCCCGCCGGGCCAGGTTCACCACGCCATCGCCGATCATATATTTATAGGCTTCCTCATCATAGACAGGAAGCTGATAGCTTTTAAGCGCACGGTTCATAGCCGCCGAAATATCGGGGAGGGAATTGATCAATGTGCCGTCCAAATCAAAAATAATGGCTTTTTTCATCGGTAAATATCTCCTTTTTCAGAGGATATTGTAGCATAAGAATGCCTCTGCCGCAAGATGGGCATACTGGCGGCGGGAGGGATGAAAATGAAGAAAAAAGGAAGCAGGGGCGCTTTTTTTACGCCCGGGCGAACGGTGGCTGCCGGCGTGATGGCGCTGGCCCTCAGCTATGGCATGATGATTGCAGATGCCAAAGCACCGGAAGACAATGAGATGCAGAGCAACCCAATCAGGGCGGAAACGGTATCGGAAGAAAATATCAGAACCGGGAAAAATTGCGAAATTGTGCAAACGATGGGTTTTTCCTCCTGTGGGCACAGCGTAACCAGAAGAATTGAAGCGCCGGAGGCTTTAAAAAATCAGAAATTTGAAGAAATTCAGGCGCACTATTCCCTTTGGCAAATTGAAAGCTTTCAGGAAGATCGGGTGGTGATGCAGCGGGAAATTATGCTTTATTGCCCCATGCACAAAGTGCTTACGGTGAATGATGCGGGGCGGATCGTGCTTTCCGAAAATCTGTATGGAGATGGCATGGCGGTGATCCATAGCTATGATAGATGGCTGCAGGAATTTGATGAAGAAAGCCGGGCGCAATTGCTGCTGGGGATTGGCTTTGATACCCAGGAGGAGGCGGAAGGATGGCTGGGTGCGCATTGACAGCGGGAATAAAAAACAGTATAATTTTTTAATGAACCAATGATCTGGAGGATGCTATGCCACAAAAGAAAGCTCCGGCGGGAAGAAGCCGCCGATCCCCTTACCTGTTTATGGTCCTGACGGCGCTTTTGCTGATTGCGCTGTTTTTCGTGGGCGTGCGTGCGCTGAATGCCTGGGATGTGTATGAAGCGGAAGCGGCTATTACGCCTACTCCTTCGCCTACGGTGCGCCCTGTAATCGTAACCAAGAATCCCTATCTTGTTACGGCCACGCCGGCGCCTTCGCCCACGCCCAGCTATCTGGGAATAGGCTCCTCTGGGCAGATGGTATCCCAGATGCAGGAGCGATTAAAGACCCTGGGCTTCTACAAGGGTGAAATTGACGGCCAGTTCGGCAACGGCACCAAGGAAGCAGTGGTAGCCTTCCAGCGCCAGCACGGCTTGAAAGTGGACGGCATGGCGGGCAGCGCCACCCTTTCCATGCTCTATTCTCAGAGCGCGCAGTTTATCGTAGTTACGCCCACGCCCGCCCCCTATGATACCACAGGGTTGGAAATTCCGCTGCTTGTGAATGCGAAGAATCCTCTGCCGGATGATTTTGTGCCGGCGGATCTAGTGAATGTGAAGGATTATGCAGGGGATCTGTTTGTGGAATATGCAGACAGCGATATTCTGGCTGTGCGGGAAGCCACGGAAGCGCTGGTAAAGATGCTTCAGGCGGCTGTTGGGGAAGGGTATTCCCCTTGGAAGCTTCGGGAAGCCTATCGTACCTTTGATCAGCAGCAGCGGATTTTTGATAATCAGGTGGAAGAATATATTGAAGAGCGTGATTTGAGCCGCTCTCAGGCGATTTCGGCGGCTGCCCAATTGGTGGCCGATCCGGGGGAGAGCGAGCATCATACCGGCTTGGCGTTTGACCTGAATGTGCCCGGGCAATTCTTTTCCGATACGGCCCAGTATCTTTGGCTGAGGGAGCATTGCTGGGATTACGGCTTTATCATGCGCTACACCGATGAAAAGCAGGATATTACCGGCATTGTGGGCGAGGAATGGCACGTTCGCTATGTGGGCGTGGAGCACAGCAAGAATATCCAGGCCCTGGGCTATTGCCTGGAAGAATATGTGGAATACCTGCAAAATAAATAAGTATTTCTCAAGCGGCGGGATCATTTTGATCTGCGCCGCTCCAGGGTGTCAAAAAAGTATTTTTGCCACCCTGCAAATGAAAATCAGCAAAAGCTGTTTTTCATTTGATCCATCACATTTACTGCAAAAATGGCTTTCCAGCCCGGGCTGAAAAGCCTATTTTTGCGGTCGTAAATTGATAAAGGAAGCAAAATTCTTTTGCTCCTCGCCGCCGCGCATGTCGCCGGCTGCGGATTACAGTCGAAGGACTTCGGCCCTTCGACACATCCCAGGGGTTTTTTGACAGTCTGAAGCGGCGGGATCATTTTGATCTGCGCCGCTCTTTTCTATAAAAAATGTGAAAAAACAGCAAAAAAACACTTGCCAAATCATGGGGCGCCGTGTTATAATTTGCGAGATCACGCATGCGTGCTGATTTGCCTGCCTGTGCCGCAAACGCGGTGGCAGGGAAAGATGAGGCGTGCAGAGGATACAACAATTTAAGGAGGAACCCCAAATGGCTGTCATCTCTATGAAGCATCTGCTGGAAGCTGGCGTACACTTCGGTCATCAGACCCGCCGCTGGAACCCCAAAATGGCCCCCTACATCTTCACCGAACGTAACGGTATCTACATCATCGACCTGGCTAAGACCGTTCGCAAGGTAGACGAAGCTTACATGTTCATCCGCAACCTGGCCATGGAAGGCAAGACCGTGCTGTTCGTTGGCACCAAGAAGCAGGCTCAGGAAAGCATCGAATCCGAAGCCAAGCGCTGCAACATGTACTATGTG
>SVGW01000062.1 GCA_015056125.1 Clostridiales bacterium
CTGCATTACACAGACAGCAAGCCCTCTTGGCTGCTTGAACAATTTGAGTCAGACATATTTGTCTAACTTTTTGGGGTCACTTCACAAGCTTTCTCCTCCGGCGTTTCTTTTCGTTTTTCCGGATGCATAGCATCCGGCTGGCGGCAGAACTGCCAACCTGCCCGTGGGCGATCATCGTTCCTTGTGCTGCACCGGCACGTTGTATGTAAATGGCGATTGCAATATCCGGAGGAAGGGTCAAGGGGCAATGCCCCTTGTGGGGTGGAGGGGCGAAGCCCCCCCATCGTCCTTCCCCTCAGCGGATAAAGTTGGTGGCCACGCGCTTTTCACGTTCGGGCAGGCCGAATTGTTCCTTTCCAAGGGCGATGCTCTTCATTAGGAAGGCCATGTTTTTGGCCAGGGTGCGCATGGTCTGCAACCCTTCCAAATCCTGCTCCGCTTCTCCGGGGCGGCCGCCATGGATGCTGTTCCAGTATTGGCTGGAGGCCAGGGGCATACCGGAGATGGTGAAATATTTATTGAGCACATCAAAGGAGGCGGAAAGCCCGCCCCGGCGGGCCGCCACCACGCTGGCGCCCACCTTCATGCTCAGGTCAAAGGATACGCTGTAAAAGAGCCGGTCCAGGAAAGCCAGCAAGGTGGCGTTGGGGGAGGCATAGTAAACCGGGCTGCCCAGCACCAAGCCGTCGCAATCCTTTAATTTTTCCGCTGCTTCATTTACGATGTCATTCTGCACGCATTTGCCCAGCTTTCCGCAGGCATTGCAGGCTGCGCAGCCGCGAATATCCAGGTGTCCCACCTGCAGAATTTCGGTTTCAATTCCTTCCTGAGCAAAGGTCATTTCCATTTCCTTCAGTGCCCTTGCGGTGTTTCCCTCCTTGTGGGGGCTGCCGTTGATCAATAAAACTTTCATCATTACTTCCTCCGATTCTGTCTTTTCTATATTATTATAGTATGAAGCGACGGCGGGAACAAGTCAAAATGTGCAAAAACTCTGTTGGAATGGTTATTGACAAGGATGAAGAATTTCTTTAGAATGAAGCCATCCAAAAAAGAAAAAGGAGGATCAGAGAATGATTCTTTTTCATGCAAACCAGGATATTGGCATTATTTTGGAGAAAAGCGCCCCGGAATCCGTAAAAATGGCGGCCCGGGATTTGCAGGAAAATCTTCGTGCCATCTCCGGGCAGGAAGGGGCTTTTGCCATTCTGGAAACGGAGGCTGGAGAGCGGGGGATTTTTGTTGAAATCACGGGGCAGGGAGAAGCGGAATCCTACCGGGTGACGGTGGAAGAAAACAGGGTGATGATTGAAGGCGCGGACGCTCTGGGCGCAGTGTATGGCATCTATGCCTTTGCCACCCGCTGCCTGAAAATTCCCCCCATATACCGGCTTACCGATCTTTTCCCTGCCCAGACGGAAGCACTTTCTTTGGAAGAAACCTCCTTTGAAAGCGCATCCCGCCCGGTGCGGTTCCGGGGCTGGTTTTTGAATGACGAGGATCTTCTCAGCGATTATAAAATCAGCGGGGGAAAGCGCTATATCAATTATCCCTTCTACCAAAACGTGGTGGATGTGGGGGTAATGGACATGGTATTGGAAACGGCGCTGCGCCTGGAAATCAACCTGGTGATCCCTGCTTCCTTTATGGATGTGGATAATCCGGACGAAGAAAAGCTCATTGACCTGGCGGTAAGAAGGGGATTGTATGTATCCCAGCATCATATCGAGCCCATGGGCGTATCTTACTTTGCCGCCGAGCATTATATGCAGACCCGGGGGCACGAAAACGAAGCCGTTTCCTTCATCAGCAACCGCGCCCGGATGGAAGAAATCTGGCGCTATTATGCGAAGAAGTGGCAGAAATACGGGAATCAGGTGATCTGGCAATTGGGCCTGCGGGGCAAGGGCGACCAGGCCGTATGGGTGAGCGACCCCACCGTGCCCGTTTCCATGGCAGATCGGGGCGGCATCATTACCGATGCGATTCAGACCCAGTATGATATCGTGAAGGACACCCTGGGCACGGAGGAGTTTTACAGCACCGCCACGCTTTGGAACGAAGGCTCCCAGCTGTACGGGGAAGGGTATCTGAAGATGCCGGAGAGCACCATTCCCGTTTTTTCCGATTTCGGCGTGGATCAGATGTTTGGCGAGGATTTCTTCACCACCAACCGGGAGGCGGACCGGAAATACGGCATCTATTACCATGCCGGCTTCATTGATTTGGGGCCTCACCTTTCCGAAGGCTGCGATCCCCGGAAAATGGCTTACTGCTATAAGGCGGCGGCTGAGCAGAATAATCTTTACTATTCCATCCTCAATATTTCCAATGTGCGGCCCTTGCATATTTCCGCCATCATGAATGCAAAAATTATGGAAGATCCCCTGCATATGGATGTGGATGCGGCCATGCTTGCCATGGACCGGGCGCTCTTTGGAGAGGCCGGGGAAGAAGTGAATGGGCTTCGCAGGAGCTATTATGACGCCCTGGCCGATTTTGGAGAAAAGCCCGTGCAGCGTCTTTGCCAGGCCTGGCATTTCTATTTCCATGATTATGGGGAATTGCCCTTTGTGCGGGATACGGCCAATGACGGCTGGCTGAATCGCTTTGGATGGCATGCCCTGTCCGGCCGGGATTACGAAGGCAAGCCCCTGGCGGAAAAGGAAATGGTGCCCGCCCTCCGGGAAAGCGAAGCAAAATGGGCCGCTCTTTGCGAAAAAATGGAGGAAGCGGAGAAAAAGATCCCGGCGGATAAGCTTGCGTATTTCCGGCAGTTCCTGAAATTCCAGGCGCTGTATATGCATATGCTCACCAAGTGGAATATCGCCTGCATGGCGCTTGTGGATAAAAGGCTGCCTCGGAAGGAAAGAAAGGCGCAGGGACAGGAGGGCATTGCCAGCCTGGAAAGGATCCTCAAAGAACGGGTGGTGCTGGAAGAAGGAAAATGGGCAAACTGGCACCGGGGCGAAAGAAAGCTGAATATGCTGGCCAGGCTTGAGCAGACCAAGGAAAAGCTGGCAGAGCTGGAAAAATAACCGATGGCGCGGGCAGGAATCCCTGCCCGCTTTTTATTGCTTTCTGTTCATCCGGCAGGTATAATAAAAGGGCAAGGAAACCCAAGGAGGAGCACCATGCGCAATATATTGGTCGTGGATGATGATCGCAACACTCGGCTGCTGATGCAGGCCGTGCTGGAGGCCCAGCACTACACCGTTTTTCTGGCAGGGGACGGGGAAGAGGCCCTGCAGGTGATGGATCGGGAGCATATTGATCTGGTAGTATTGGATGTGATGATGCCAAGGATGGATGGCTATGAATTTGCAAGAACCTTGCGAAGCAATCAGAATGATTTGCCCATTTTGATGGTGTCTGCCCGGCAATTGCCCGCCGATCGCAAGCAGGGCTTTCTTTCCGGCACCGATGATTATATGACCAAGCCGGTGGACGAAGAGGAAATGCTCCTTCGTATCCAGGCACTGCTTAGAAGGGCCAAGATTGCCAACGAGCGCAAGATCACCGTGGGCCAGGTGGAATTGGATTATGACGCCATGAGCGTGAAGCGGGGAGAAGAAGTGCATCTTCTTCCCCAGAAAGAATTTCTGCTTTTGTATAAATTGCTTTCCTACCCGGAGAAAATTTTTACCCGGATTGAGCTCATGGACGAAATCTGGGGCGCCAGCAGCGATACGGGCTGGGAAACGGTGACGGTGCATGTGGGGCGGTTGAGAAAAAGATTTGAAAGCTGGAGCGAATTTGAGATTGTATCCGTGCGGGGATTGGGGTATAAGGCGGTGAAGAAAGCGTGAAAAAGCCGAAAAATAAAGAGCAGCGCAGCTTCCAATTGCTGTTAGCCCTGTGCGTATTCTTCATTCTGTGCATCACCATCCTGATCTTTGGCACGGTGGTGATGATTTATGAGCAGACGGATTTGCTATCCCTTTTTGATTCCTCCGTGCTTTTGCTTCTGGCCTTCAGCGCCATTGCCAGCATTGCCATTGGCACCGCGGTGACGCCCCTGATTCTACGCTTCCCTTTAAAGCCCATCACCCGGCTCACCGCTGCCATGAAGCGCCTGGCCGGCGGTCATTTTGAAGAGCGGGTAGACCTTGGCAGCCTGGCCATGCTGAAAGAGCTTTCTGAAAACTTCAATGCCCTGGCCAGCGAATTGGAGCATACGGAAATCCTTCGCTCCGATTTTGTGAATCATTTTTCCCATGAATTCAAAACCCCCATCGTATCGATTCGGGGATTTGCCCGGCTGCTTAAATCGGAGGATTTACCCGAGGAAAAGCGCCGCCAGTATTTGACCATTATTGAAGATGAATCCACCCGTTTGGCCGCCATGGCTACCAATGTGCTGAACCTGACCAAGGTGGAAAACCAGAAGATCCTGGCAGATGTGAAACGAATCAACGTATCGGAGCAGATGCGAAAATGCATATTGCTCTTTGAAAAAAAGTGGATGGAAAAGGAATTGGAAATCGACGGCGATTTTTCTGAATATTTTTTGCTGGGCAATATGGAATTGCTGGATCAGGTATGGGTGAATCTATTGGATAACGCGGTGAAATTTTCTCCTCGGGGAGGGAAAATCACCGTGACCGTATTCCCCAAAGCAGTAAAGAACAACAAGGAAAAATTTTTGCAGATCACGGTGAAAAATCAAGGTCCCCAGATTCCCCCGGAGCAGCAGAAACGCATTTTTGAAAAATTCTATCAGGGCGATGCTTCCCATTCCTCCGAGGGCGCCGGGGTGGGATTATCCGTGGCCAAGAGGATCGTGGAATTGCACCGGGGAATCATTCAGGTGGAAAGCGGGCAGGGGGAAACCGCTTTTTCCGTGATCTTGCCCACTGAAAATTAAGAAAAGTTTCGTTTCAGTTTAGAAAGCACGGCTATAATAACCATGGGATAACCTTGAAAAGGAGAGTATGTTCTATGGCGAAAACCGTAAAGATTATTTCCGACAGCACCTGCGATTTACCGCAGAGCGTTGTTGAAGAATATGATATCAGCGTGATGCCCCTACATATTATTCTGGGGGATCAGGATTTTGAGGATGGCCGGGGGATTACCCCGGATGAAATCTATGCCTGGTCTGATCGGGAAAAGGCATGCCCTAAAACCGCTGCCTGCAGCGTGGAGCAGGCCATGGCCATGTTTGAGCCCTATGTGAATGAGGGGCGGGAAGTGGTGTGCTTTTCCATTTCCGAATCCATGTCTTCCACCGCTCAGGCCATGCGCCTGGCCGTGAGCCAATTGAAGGCGGAAAAGCTGGTGCATGTGGTGGATTCGGGCAATTTGTCCACAGGGGTTGGGCTGCTGGTGATGGAGGCGGCCGAAATGGCCCGGGAGGGGAAAAACGCTGCTAAGATCGTGAAAAAAATGGAGGAGCTGAAACCTCTGGTGCGTGCCAGCTTTGTGGTGGATACCCTGACCTATCTTCACCGGGGCGGCCGCTGCAGCGGCGTTACCGCGCTTCTTGGCAGCACGCTGCGTATTCATCCCAGAATCGATGTGATTGGCGGCAAGATGCAGCCCGGGAAAAAATACCGGGGAAAAATGCCCAAGGTGATCCAGAATTACGTGGAAGAAATGCAGGATGAGCTCAGGGCCGCCCGGAAAAAGCGGGTGTTTATCACCCATTCCGGCTGCGAGCAGGAAGTGATCCATATGGTGCTCAAATATCTGCAGAGCATGATGATTTTTTCCGAAATTATTATTTCCCGGGCGGGCGGCGTGATTTCCAGCCACTGCGGCCCCGGCACTTTGGGCGTATTATTTATCGCTGAAAAGTAAATGCCTGGGCAGGGGGCTCCGCGCCCCCCGTACCCCCTCGCCAGAGGAGATTCTCCTCTGGACTCCGATATGCGACCAAGGCATGTTAACTAAGCTGCGTGAATGCGCAAGAAGCTATGGGAACGAAGCAACGATTTTCACGGGCACAATAAAAACAGAAAAACGGCGTGGGAGAAAATAAATTTTCTCCGTCGCCGTTTTTTCTGTTTTTCCCGGATGCATTGCATCCGGCTGGCGGCGTTCGCCGCCGTGCCCGTGAGTGACGCGGTTTCCCGGCGCTTCACCGGCATGTTGCTTGGAAATGTGAATTGTGTGACCGGAGGATGGGTCAAGGGGCAATGCCCCTTGTGGGGGTTGAGGGGGCGAAGCCCCTCATCACTCCTGCTCATGCGCGTTTTTCCGCATGGCGTTGGGGGCCATGGCGAAAGTGCGCTGGAAGGCCTTATAGAAGGAATTGATGGAGGTGTAGCCGCAGCTTTGGCACACCTCTTGAATGGAAAGCGCCGTTTCTGTGAGCAGCTTTTGGGCCAATTCCATGCGCTTGGAGTGGAGATATTCATAGAAGGTCATCCCGGTGGCGCTGCGCATGGTGCGCTGCAAGGTCTTATCCGATATGGACAGGAGGCTCACCATGTATTCGATGCTCAATTCGGGGTTGCCAAGGTGGGTGCCAATAGCATCCAGCACCCGCTTTTCCTTTTCCGTAATCTTGACGGCCACCCGGCTTTCCAATGCCTCGCAGATGGTAGCGGCGCTCAGGCGGACGGAATCAAAGAGCACATCCAGGGAAACGGCGGGATCATAGGAAGGCACCAGGGCCTTTTCCAAGGTGATACGGGCATAGCCAGCGGCCTGGCACAGGATATGGCGATAGGTAAAGAATAATTGCTGTACACCGGTTTCGTCCATGTATCCGCCAGTTTGAAAGGCGTTCAGTTCTGCATCCAGGGCGGCAAGGGCGGGCTTTAATTGGGCGCGGGTAAGGTTTTCATTAAATTGGGTGATATACTGGGTGCCGGAGTAGGGCACAAGGGGGGCGTTGTCCATTTCCAGGATCAGGCACAAGCTATTTTTTGCGAAGCGGCGCACCAGCCGCAGCCTGGCGAACACAGCGCCCATATCTTCCATGCGGTCAAAGGGACGGCTGGCGGTGATATAAGTGGGGAAATCCAATTCCTTTTCAAAATGCGCCTGCATGGCTTCGAACCGTTCCATCAGCGTCGGCTCGGCAGGATGAAACACCACCAGAATATCGCCGGAGAAGTGGAGCATAGCTCCGGGGGCGATGTGCTCCCGGGCAATTTCCTGCATTTGCATCTGCACCTGGGAAAATTCCTGCGGATCCAGCCGATCTGCACCCGGCATACTGATTCGGGCCATCTGGCAGGGCAGGGGGAAATCCGGGAAGTAGCGCTCGGCCATGGTAAAGGAGGCGGGCATGAATAATTGCCCCCGCAAAAGCCTTTCCAGCAAATTTTCCTTCAGCAGCACTTCCTGGTTGGCCAGGGCCAGGCGGTTTTCCTTCAATCGGTCGTCCACCCCATGAATAAAGGAATCCATAAACGCATAGGCATTTTGCTGGGGCGAATCATTTTGCAAATCTTCCTTGCGGCTCACTTCCGTGGCGGCGGACACCAGCTTCACCATGGGCTGGGTGCTCTTATGGGTGAAATACAGGGCTATGATCACCCCCAGCAGCACATAGATTGAAACAAATCCCCCAAAGAGCATGTAATAGCCGGAAAACTGGCTCATAAAATAGGATTGCTCAATGCTCAATTGGGCGATGATGCCATATTGAGGGCTGGCGGCCTCTACCGTCACGCAATTTCCCAGCTCTTCGGTCGATTGATGGAGCAGGATATTCCCGTCACTGTCCTTAATCACCAGAGCGGAGTTGTCCGTCATGGCGGAGAGGGTGAGGGCCTGGGTTATTTTTTCTTCATCTAAAAGGGCGTAGCAGAAGGTGGACCAGGAGGAGTTGGACAGGGGCAGAGGAACTGTGATGACGATATAGTGCCGGGAGGAGGACAGGTAACGGGCCACCTTCTGGCCGGAGAGGGACAGGGCAGGCTGCTCTTTTCGTATGGAGCTTACCCAGGCGGCCATGCTGTCAAAGCCCTCCACCCGGAAATAATCGCCGTAGAAATTTTCAAAGGGCATATGGATGCGCCGGCAGGCAATGGCTGCGCCGCTTGGCAGCACCAGCCCCAGATCTTCAGAAAAGCTGAGCATGGAAAACAGATGATTGTATTCATTCTGCAGGCCGATGAGCTTGGTCACGTCCCCGGAGGCAGGCTCGCTCTGGCGGGCGGAAAGGCTGCTCAGGGCGGAATAATTTTTGCTTTTATACAAGGCATGTGCAACCTGATACACATTATCCAATTCCATATCCAGCCGCTTCAGGCCGGCTTCCAGCGTTTCTTGGCTGGCGGCGATGCCCTGCTCCCGGAGGGAATTGAGGGCAATATTGGAAAAAGGCACGAATAAAAGCAGCAGCACCAGCAAGAAGGAGATGTATAAGATGAATACACTCCGGCTCAACGTTTTTCGAATGCGCATGGAAAACTCCTTTGGTTGAAAATAGGCTTCCTCGGAGAGGAAGGTCGATCGACTCAGAGGGCTTCCCCTGGAGGGGAAGCTGTCACCGGAGGTGACTGATGAGGTGGAGGGAAGATAAGATGATCTTATTATATCAAAAGAACGAGGGGAGAGCAAGGAAGCTAATGGCCAAAACGGCTGTAATTTCTCCCAAAATCCTATGTGAAATTTCGGACATACGAGAATTTCCAATGCATTTTGACCAGATTATACATTTATTGTCGTTACTTTTCCATTGCAATTCATTTGAGAATTATATAAACTAAATCTATTCCATACGGCACAGTTCGTGTTGCCGTAAATATTGAAGGAGGTTTCTTTTATGAAGAGAAACGTATTGGCTCTCCTGTTGGCGGCTATGATGCTGCTGACCCTGGCTCCCGCCATGGCGGAAGACAAGCCCGTGCTGACCGTTGGTGTTCCCGATCAGCCCCTGGTGGAAGATCATGAAACCAATTATCAGACCCTGCTGATCGAAGAGACCTGCGGCGTGGATCTTAAGTTCGTTAAGATGCCCAACGATGGCGCGGAAGCTCTTCAGAAGTATGAAATGATGATCCTGGCCGGCGGCGACGAGCTGCCCGACATCATCATCGGCTCCGACCTGGGCGGCCTGGTAGCCCTGCAGCTGTACGGCGAAATGGGCATGATCCAGCCCCTGACCCAGTACTTCAAAGAAGAAGGCAAATTGCCCTATCTGGATGAATCCCTGGCCACCATGCCCGTTATTCCCCTGAGCCGTGCGGAATATGAAAAGTTCCTCACCAGCCCCAACGGCGAAATCTACGCCTTTGGTAAGGGCTTCCTCTCTGTGAACAACTCCCTGGCCACCTGCCGCCTGATGATCTACAAGCCCTGGCTGGATAAGCTGAATCTGGAAGTGCCCGAAACCACCGAAGAACTCTATAACGTGCTCAAGGCCTTCAAGGAACAGGATCCCAACGGCAACGGCCTCGCCGATGAAATCCCCCTCATCACCGATAAGAGCCGCGTAAACAACCAGCAGCTCAAGGCCCTGATGAATCCCTTCGTGTTCACCCAGGCCAACTATGTATACAATGAAGAAGGCACTCTGAAATTCGCTGCTACCACCGAAGGCTGGAAGGAAGGCCTCAAGTTCGTTAAGAAGCTGGTAGACGAAGGCCTGTATAACACCCTTTCCTTCACTCAGGACCAGGCTCAGCTCACCGCCCTTATGTCCGGCGATGTGCAGGTTGTTGGCTGCATGGGCTCCAACACCACCTCCTTCCTGGCTGCCTCCAACCCCGACCGTGAAAACTACGTGATCGTGGGCGCTCTGGAAGGCCCCACCGGCCTGCGCCAGCAGCCCCAGACCCTGAACGTTCCTACTCCCACTTTCATTGTTACCAAGAACTGCAAGGACGTGGATGCTGCCGTTCGCGTGGCTGACTTCATCTCCTCCGTTGAAATCAACGACCTGAGCCGCTATGGCCGTGAAGGCGTTGAATATGTGCGCCTGGCCGAACCCGGCAAGTCCATGTATGATGCGCTGGGCTACAAGGGCGAAATCGAAGAAACCAACCAGATCTGGGGCACCAAGCACAACGTGCACTGGTGTCAGCTGGGCCCGATCCTGGGCGACGGCTCCACCATCACCTATCGCGTAGTCGATAAGGTTGTGGAAGGCAACTACAACCAGTCCCGCCCCATCGGCGCCACCATCTATCGTGAACTGGACTACGTGAATGCTGCGGCCGGCGTGTACGGCATGGTATTCACCGTGGAAGAGCAGGAAGTGATCAATGAATTCCGCTCCACCATCGAAGATGCCGTGAAGGCCTACTATGCTGAATTCGTGACCGGCGAAAAGGACATCGAAAAGGAATGGGATGCCTACGTAGCCGCCATCAACAACATGGGCCTGGAACCCTACATGGATGCCATGCAGTCCTGCTGGGATCGCATGAACGGCAAGTAATTTTTCATCAAGGGCGCGGAAAGCATTTCTACGCCTGAATGAAAATGGCCCGGGGCCGCCGCCAAAACGCGGCAGCCCCGGGTTTCTGGAAAAAAGATGATTCTGATTAAGAATGCAGAATTAAGAATGACCCAAAGGCTTCCCCTGGAGGGGAAGCTGTCGCGAAGCGACTGATGAGGTGGAAAGCAACAGTGCGAAATCGCAAAGAAGCCACCTCATCCACCGCAAGCGGTCCCCCTTCCCCTCAAGGGGAAGGCGATTCCCAAAGGCTTCCCCTGGAGGGGAAGCTGTCGCCGAAGGTGACTGATGAGGTGGAACAAGAGAGCGCATGAATCAAACCAGTAATCGTCAGTTAACAGGCAATGCTAAAACCTTGCGAAAAAACATGACGAAGGAGGAACGCCACCTCTGGTATGATTTTTTGAAAGATTGCCCTTTTACTGTGAACCGCCAGAAGGTGATCGGTCATTACATTGTGGATTTCTATTGCGCTCAGGGTAAGCTGGTTATTGAGTTGGATGGTTCTCAGCATTATGAGGAGGAAGGCGAAAAAGCCGATATGATCCGGGATGCATATCTGAGAAGCTTG
Organism: Clostridiales bacterium; assembly: GCA_015056125.1. Lineage (GTDB taxonomy): Bacteria > Bacillota > Clostridia > Christensenellales > Aristaeellaceae > RUG563. Next base: position 10,932 of record SVGW01000062.1, read on the forward strand.
GGCTTGACAGTGCTGAGATATTCCAATTTGGAGATCAAGCAAAACTTTGAGGGTGTATGCATGGACATTTTGGCGCATGTTCCGCAGAAATGATCCACCTCATCCGGCCCTATGGGCCACCTTCCCCTCAAGGGGAAGGCGATTCCCAAAGGCTTCCCCTGGAGGGGAAGCTGTCACCGAAGGTGACTGATGAGGTGGAAAGCAACAGCGCGAAATCGCAAAGAAGCCACCTCATCCACCGCAAGCGGTTCCCCTTCCCCTCAAGGGGAAGGCTCATTTCATTCTTAATTCTGCATTCTGAATTTTTCACAACAAAGGAGGCTTGCTCCATGCTTGCAAAGCTCAGAAAAAAATATAGCCGCTATTGGCAGCTGTATCTTTTCCTCATTCCCCCCGTGCTCTATATCCTGATCTTCGCTTATTATCCCATGCTGGGCGTGCAGATCGCTTTTAAGAAATTCAACCTCGTCAAGGGCATCTGGGGCAGCCCCTGGGTAGGCTTCTATCAGTTTGAAAAGTTCTTCAAGGCCTATCAGTTCAAAAATATCCTCACCAACACCATTTCCCTCTCCTTCTATGCCGTGATGGCGTCCTTCCCCTTCCCGGTGGTGTTCGCCCTGGCCCTGAACGTGATGACCCATAAGCGCTATAAGAAAATCGTGCAGACCATCACCTACATCCCCCACTTCATCTCCATCGTGGTGCTGGTGGGTATGATCAATATGATCTTCCATCCCATGAACGGCATTTACGGCACCGTCGCCAAAGCCATCACCGGGGAATTCCCCAAGGACCTGCTGGCCAATCCCCGGGCCTTCCCGCATATTTACGTATGGTCGGGCGTATGGCAGAATTTCGGCTACAACTCCATTGTATATGTGGCGGCCCTCAGCGGCGTAAGCGCAGAGCTCCATGAAGCCGCTGAAATCGACGGAGCCAGCCGCTTGAAGCGCGTATTCCATATCGATTTCCCCGCCATCCTCCCCACGGTGACCATCATGCTCATTCTGCGCATGGGCTCCGTGATGAGCCTGGGCTTCCAGAAGATTTATCTCATGCAGAACAGCCTGAACCTTTCCGCTTCCGAAGTTATTTCCACCTTCGTATATAAGAAGGGCCTGGCTTCCGGCGTATCCAACGACTATTCCTACTCCACCGCCATTGGCTTGTTCAATTCCGTGGTCAATCTGATCATGCTTACCGTGGTGAACGCCATTTCCCGTAAGGTGGGCGAAACCAGCCTGTGGTAAGCCAAAGAAAAGATTGACCGAGCGCTCCTTGGAGCGCCAGAAAGGAGAAATACAATGCCGAAAAAAGCAATCAGAAAGAAGATCCAGTATTCCACCAGTGAAAAGATCTTCTATGCCATCACCTATACCATCATCACCCTGCTGATGCTGGTGGTGCTCTATCCCCTGATTTATGTGGTTGCCTGCTCCTTCTCTTCTCCCAATGCCGTCATCACCGGCAAGGTGATCCTCTGGCCTGTGGATTTCAGCCTGGTGGGCTATCAGGAAGTGTTTAAGGATAGCTCGGTGTGGATTGGCTATAAGAATACCATCCTCTACACCGTGGTGGGCACCAGCATCAATGTGGCCATGACGCTGATCTGCGCCTATCCCCTCTCCCGCAAGGGCCTGCCTCATAAGGGATTCTTTACCTTCCTGTTCTCCTTCACCATGATGTTTGGCGGCGGCATGATCCCCAGCTATCTGCTGATGCGCGATCTGCATATCCTCAACAGCTTCTGGGTCATGGTCATCCCCGGCGCTATGGCGGTGTATCAGATGGTGATCGTGCGCACCTTCTTCCAAACCAATCTGCCCGGCGAGCTCATCGAAGCCACTCAGGTGGACGGCTGCAACGATATCCGCTTCTTCTTCCAGTTTGCACTGCCCCTGTCCAAGGCGGTTATTGCCGTAATCGCCCTCCAGTATGCCATCGGCCACTGGAACGATTACTTCAACGCCTTCCTCTATCTCTCCAGCGAATCCAAGTATCCTTTGCAGATCTATCTGCGTAAGATTTTGACCATGGCGCAGGTTGCCGCCAATGCCGCCGAAGACGACGAACTGGCCTCCGCACTGGTGGGCCTTTCCGAATTGCTCCGTTACGCTCTGATCGTGGTGGCCACCGTGCCCATCCTGTGCGTGTATCCCTTCATCCAGAAGTATTTCGTGCAGGGCGTTATGGTTGGCTCCCTGAAGGGCTAAAAGCAAAAAGCGAAAGAGGTTTTTTATGCCTCTTTCGCTTTTTTTCTGAATTCCTCCGGGGTCATGCCCATGCTCTGCTTGAATCGCCTGGAAAAAGCCCCTTCCGAGGAGAAGCCCGTCTGCTGGGCGATATGAGAAATGGGCGCGGCGGTATGGGCCAGCTCCTCACGGGCGGAGGCCAAGCGAAGATCCCAGAGCATTTGGGTGATGGTCTGGCCCGTTTCTTTGCGAAAGAGCCGGTTCAAATGATCCGGGGTAATCCCAAGCTTTGCCGCCAGAGCGTCCACCCGCAGGGGAGAACGAAAATTTTCCTGGATATGGGCGCGGGCCTTTTCTACGTAGCGGGCCTTGCCCTGGGAAGGGGAAAGCGAGGGATGGGCCGCGGGGGAAGCCTGGGAATTGCGGTAGCTTTGGGGCGTTTGCCCCGAGCGGCGGCGAAACCAGCGATGGAACGCCCCCTGATCCTGAAACCCAAGGTTCACCGATACCGTGGCGATGGATTGCCTTTGCTCCCTGAGCAGGCGGCAGGCCAGATGATAGCGGCTGTTATCGATGTATTCCGAAAGGGAAATGCCCGTTTCCCGGCGGAAAGCACGGTTTAATTGCTCCGGGGTCACGTAAAACATGGCGGCCAATTCCTTCACGCTGAAAATGCGCTCGGGGGTCTGGCTGCGAAGCACCCGGTGCACCAGGGAATATTCCCGGTCGTGAAAAAAGAGGCGCAATGTTTCCATATCCGCCTGCTGCAATACTGCCTGCAGCGCCATTTGCAAAAGCAGGGCGCAGCGCTCCATCTGGGTTTCATCGCTCTGGGGCAGGGCCAGATAGCGGGCGTTCAATTGATCCCCCTCCGCGCCCATCATCTTTAATTGGCTGATGGCCGGGGCGTTTTCCCGGCGGTTTGTGCGCACCTGGCCCAGAAATACCAGCGCCAGCACCGTGCCCTCAAAGATGAGGGGAAATACGATCTCTTCCAGCCCCGCCGGGCAGCGGATCCACTGGGGCTTTTGCCCGAAAGAGGCGCGCTTTAAGCATTCCTCCCGGTCGTGCTGGATGCACAGGATGCGTCCGCCGGCCAAATCGCGAATGTATTCGCAAAAGGCGCAGCCGTGGTGGCAAAGCTCCGTATCCCAGCCGCTGTAAAGAATGCCGATTTTGTGCAGCGCACCGGAAATATCATGCACCGCCACCTGCGCCCCTGTCAGGCTTTCGGCACATCGGATGGCGTCCATAAATTGCTGGCGCAAATTCTGGTCCATGGTTTTCCCTCCCGTGCAGCGGAAAATCTCTCCCTTTGATTGTATCACAGGGGGGACGTCTTAACAAGAAGAAAATATCGGATTCTGTATATAAAAAGCGATCATTTGCCATTCCGATATCGGAAATGGAGTGATACAATAAACATAAGATCAAGAAGGAGGCTACCAACATGATTTATGCTGTGAAGCAGGGCTGCTGCTACTGCGGTATGTGCGAAACCGAGTGCCCCGTGGGCGCGATTGTGCTGCTCAAGGACGGCGCCAAGATCGATCCCGATAAGTGCATCGGCTGCGGCACCTGCGCGGATAACTGTGCTTCTGAAGCGATCGTTCCCGTAGAGGAATAATTGCTTTGAATTTCGCTTCAAGAAATTATAAAGGAGGAATTTTCCCATGGTTGAGCTTAAGAAAACCGCGAATGGTATCCAGGTTGCGGAACGCGAACTTCCCGTAATGGGCTTCTATGATGTAGTCGTCATCGGCGGCGGCGTCGCCGGCGTGGCTGCTGGTATGGCTGCCGGCAAGCGCGGCATGAAGACCATCATTCTGGAAACCTTCACCGCTCTGGGCGGCCTGACCACCCTGGGCCTGGTGAATATTCCCCTGGACTTCGTTTCCGGCCTGGGCCGCGAAATGTTTGACGAACTGGAAAAGGTGGATGGCCTGTGGCACCGCAACACCGATCCCGAAAAGCATAAGCTGGTTCTGGACCGGATGGTGAAGAAGTACAACTGCGAAGTGCTCTTCCATTCTCAGGTAATCGATTCCATCGTGGAAGGCGACGCCATTGTTGGCGTTGTGATCCAGACCAAGACCGGCCCCAAGGCGATCATGGCCAAGCAGTTCATCGATGCTTCCGGTGACTCCGACGCCGCTTACTATGCCGGCGCTGAAACCGTGTGCGGCCGTCCCGGCGATGGTATGAGCCAGGGCTGCTCTCTGGAATTCATCCTCTCCGGCGTGGATTGGGATCGCTACGTCACTTCTCCCCAGAAGGCTGATGACCCCAAGTGGCTCAAGGCCATCCGCAAGGGCCTGGAAAACGGCACCCTGCCCTACGAAGTGGACAACCACCTCAACTGGATCACCCATCTGCCCGGCCGCCCCGAACATTGCGGCAAGGACGAAGTATCCATCTGCTTTGCCCACTCCCGTAACTGCTATCCCGTGGATACCCACGACCTGACCCGTATGTATTTCGAAGGCCGCGAACAGTGCAACTTCCTGGCCAAGTTCATCAAGGAAAATATTGATGGCTTCCAGAACAGCTGGCTGTCCCAGACCGGCGCTCTCATGGGCGTTCGCGAAAGCCGCCGCATCGTAGGCGAATATAAGCTCACCGCTTCCGATATCGCTCATGGACGCAAGTTTGACGACGTAGTCGCCATCAGCACCCACGGCTATGACATCCACAACTATGAAGGCCCCGGCAACGTGAAGTGGGCTGCCATGGAAGTGAACGGCAAGACCCAGTACGTCATCTGCAATGCCGGCGGCTGGGGCTCCACCACTCCTCCCCCCAATGGCGCTCCCCTGGTAGACGTGCACGGCAATGCTTCCGAAAATGCTGTGTTCGAGCCCGGCGTGTTCTATGATATCCCCTACCGCGCTCTGGTGCCCGTAAAGCTGGACAACCTGCTGGCCGCCGGCCGCAACCTGTCCTCCGACGTGGAAGCCCAGTCCGGCGCCCGTCTGATCATGTGCTGCTTCGCCATGGGTGAAGCCGCCGGCACCGCCGCTGCCCTGTGCGTCAAGAAGGGCATTCGTCCCCGCGATCTGAACCGCGTGGATCTGCAGCGCGAACTGGTTGCCAATGGCGTGAACCTGGGCCAGCATGCCCGCTCCATCCCCGATGTTGTGGAAAAGGGCGCTGTGAAGGCTGACACCATGCACCTGTCCACCGAACTGTGGTCCACTGAAAAGCTGGAAGCCCAGAAGGCTAAGGGCACCCGTCATCTGGATGCCAATATCCCCGATCCCTGGGCTGGCAAGTGGTAAGAAATTGTCTGCTTTGATAAGCAAATAAACAAGGCCGCCTGTGCGAAAGCATGGGCGGCTCAGTTTGTCGAAAAAGTATTTTCGACAAACTGCGAATGGAAGTCAGCTAAAGCAGTCTTCCATTCGATCCATCACATTTACTGCAAAAATGGCTTTCCAGCCCTGTGAAAAAGGGA
>SVGW01000063.1 GCA_015056125.1 Clostridiales bacterium
ACAACAACAGGCGGATCAAGGCAAAACTAAAGGGCTTGCCGCCTGCATTACACAGACAGCAAGCCCTCTTGGCTGCTTGAACAATTTGAGTCAGACATATTTGTCTAACTTTTTGGGGTCACTTCAATTTTTGGCAGGCGGCAATTTTTTATAGAGCGCTTGTTAATCCTTCCAAAGGGCAGTAATGCCATCATGGTCAGAGAGGAAAACGCCGTTGTTGTTTTCGTGCCAGCGGCCCATGGTGAACTGCTCCTTGGGAAGATCGGTGAGGATGTAATCGATCTTTTCGGTTCTGTCTTTGCCAAAGCCATGGTAGGTGGGGGCCATGCCCTCCGTGAGATCGTTCAGCTCATTCTCAGCGATCAGAGGATAGGGAGCATCCTCAGGCGTGAAATTGAAATCGCCCACAATAAAGATGGGCAGGTTTTCTTCTTCCTGCAGCTTCTTTGCCACATCCAATACCAGCTGCAGCCCCTTCATCTTGGCTTCATCGCCAATATGATCCAGATGGGTGTTCATGAAAATGAAGCGCTTCTGGGTAGGCAGGTGCATCAGCTTCACCCAATTGCAGATGCGGTTGCAGCTGCTCTGGTTTTCAAAGCGGGTGGCGGGGATGCGGGGGGTATCGCTGAGCCAGAACTGATCCATGCCGTGCAGCTGGAAAAGATCGGTTTTAAAGGCAATGCGGGTGCTTTCGCCAAAGAAGGTAGCGTCTCGGCCGTAGCCGATAAAGGTGTATTCCGGCATGGCGTGCTTGATCTGGGTAATCGTTTCATCTCTCACTTCCTGGAAGCCGATCACATCCGGGCTTTCTTCCCGGATCTTTGCCAGGGTACGGGGGGCGCGGTAATGCCAGTAATTGGGGCCGTCGCCGGTATTGGGGCAGCGGAGATTGAAAGTGGCTAATTGAATCATAATGGAAATCCCTCCTTTGTGCTTCTATGCATGATGCTATCATAATTGCGGGGGAAAAACAAGCACAAAAAAATGATGGGAGGAAGAATTTTTTGTTTTCAGGAAGTGCTCTTGATTTTCATGCCATTTCGTGCTATTACATAGCTGTAGCAAAATAAAGAAAGAGGGCGCTGCTATGAAATGTGAAAAACTGGCGCTGGGCCTGGATATCGGCACCACGTCCATCAGTGCCGCAGTGGTGAATATAGAAACCGGGGAAAATGTGCAGGCGGTGACGAAAGAAAACAGGAGCGCCCTTGCAGGAAAGCCTTTTGAAAAAAAGCAGGATGCCTCCTGGATTTTGGATGAAACCGCGAAGCTGGCGGAGGAGCTTTCTTCTGCTTATTCTCTTGCTGCCATCGGCGTTACCGGGCAGATGCATGGAATTTTGTATGTGGATGAAATGGGCCATCCGGTTTCGCCTTTGTATACATGGCAGGATGAGCGGGCAGGGCAGGAAATTCGCCCTGGAGTTAGCTATTGCCAGGAGATATTTGAAATTACCGGGGAGCATATTCAATCGGGATATGGCTGGGCTACGCACTATTATCAGATGAAAAATGGCCTGGTTCCTTTCAAGGCTACTTCGCTTTGTACCGTAATAGACGCGCTGGCCATGCGCTTGACCGGGAAAAATAAGCCAATCTTGCATCCCTCCAATGCAGCCAGCCTGGGGCTATATGATGCCAAGAGAGGCTGTTTCAAAAAGGACGCTTTGGCGCAAATCGGCGTGAATGAAAAAATGATTCCGGCGATAGCATCGGATGAAAAGCCCTTGGGAAGGTATCGGGGGCTTCCGGTGAGCTATGCCATCGGGGATAATCAGGCCGGGGTGTATGGTTCCCTGGTCAATGAAGAAGAAAGCGTGCTGGTGAACTTTGGCACCGGCAGCCAGGTATCCATGGTGACGGAAAAATATACGAAGATTCCCGGCTTGGAAACCCGGCCCTATATCGGGGAAAAATATCTGCTCAGCGGAGCGGCCCTTTGCGGGGGGAAAGCCTATGCGATGGCAGAAAAATTCTTTCGCACCTATGCCCTGGCCCTGGGGCTGGAGGATGCCCAGCAATATTCTTTGATGCAGCGCTTGGCAGAGGAAGTCTATTCATCCGGGCATTTTCTGGATGTGAACACCGCTTTCTGCGGTACCCGCCTGGATCCTTCCCTTCGCGGAAGCATTCAGGGTATCGGGGAAGATAATTTTACGCCTGGCCATATGATCCTGGGGGTGCTTCGGGGGATGGCAGAAGAACTCTTTTCCATGTATGAAACAATGCCCCGGCAGGGCCGGAGCATGCTGGCAGCATCGGGAAATGGGATAAGGAAAAATCCCGTGCTGCAGAGAGTGCTGAAGGATCGCTTTCAGATGCCGCTGCTGCTTCCTGGGCATCAGGAGGAAGCTGCCTTTGGCGCGGCGCTGTATGCCGCAGTGGTTTCCGGTGTGGCAAGCTTTTCGGATGCCAAAGCCTGCATCGCTTATGCAGAAATGTGAGCACACAAAAGGGAGTGGAAATATTTCCACTCCCTTCAATGATAATCAGTCGTTGTTATCCAGAACGAAATGCCCCGCTTCTTCCCGGATCAGCTGGAGAAGGGGCAGGTCCTTTTCCTCGCATCCATCAGGCACGAAATCATCGTGGCAGGCTACTTTGCCGGTGAGGGTGGTATACCAGACGCAGGCCAGGGCATAGCGGCCCAGAGGAATGCCCATATGGAAGCCATCCCGGCACAGGGACAATCCGCCGTGGGCATAATCAAAGGGCTTTAAGGTGCGCAGATGCTGGATCACATCGCCGCAGGGAATGATGGGCGCGCCAATGGCCTCGGCGGCCTGGGCGTAGGCGTCCTTCAGGCGATTATACATATTCATCTGATCGCAGCCGTAGTGGGGGAAATGGGCATGGGTGCTGTCGATTTCATAGGCCCAGGTTTCATGGATATACTGCCGGGCCTGGGGAGCATACTGGCGCACGTAGGCAGAAAGATTGTCAAGATAGGGCTGGTAGGTGGCATACAGGCCGGAATAGTGGCTGCACTGCTGCATGGTGACCACATCCCATTCCTCTGCCATCAGCAGTTCTTTGATGGTCACTTTCCGGGTCACTTCTCCATTTTCATCGGTGTATACGGATTCGCCGTTTATGAAATAGGTGTACTCTGCAAGATCTTCCGATGCATTGGTCCAATGCTTCTGCAAAGAGCATCCGCCGATATACAGATTATGGCATTCCAGGTTTTCGCCTTCAGCCTTGGCCAATTGATGCAGGTAGGCCTGGGCATCCACGGAAAAGCTGTTGCCAATGGAAAGAATTTTCATGGTATACCTCCTTTAAAAAGTATCAAACGATGGATATATTATAGCGCATGTGTGTCCAAAAGTAAAATATGAAAAGAAAATACTTGACAATTACGGTGTATTACCGATATGCTAAAGATAATCAAAAACGAATTTTCAGAGGTGTATCAGCGTATGTTTTCTCCTGAGCAAGTGGAAAAATATCTGGAAAGAATCGGGCTGCATGGGCCCATGACCCTGAATCACGATACATTGAACCGCATCGTGTGGGCTCATTATACTTCCGTTCCATATGAAAACCTGGATACTATGAATCAAATACCGGTGTTGTTATCGGAAGAAGCTCTGTATGATAAGATTGTGAATCGTCACCGGGGCGGCTGGTGCTTTGAATTAAACGCTGCTCTGGCCCTTTTATTGGAGGGCCTGGGCTTTTCGGTGCAGCGGCTGGCGGCCCGGTTTGTGATGGGGGAAAAGCCCGGCACCATTCCCCTTCGCCGCCATGAGGTGCTGTTGGTGGATTTAGAGGATGGGCAATATGTATGCGATGCCGGCATCATGCGAGAATCCTACCGGGCGGCGCTGAAACTTAAGCACGGCTTAGAGCAAAAGGATGGTATCGGGGAATATAAGATTGAATTCCACCCATTTTATGGGAATCTTATCTTTCAGCGCCTGGAAAAAGATACTTTTGAACCCCTGATGGGCTTTACCCTGGAGCCACAAACCCCGGGAGATTATATCATGCCCAGCTTTTATTGCGAGCATCATCCCGATTCTCCTTTTACCCATCATCGCATGGTGGGCGTGTATACAAAGGATGGCAGCATCAATCTGGTGGGCAATGAGCTAAGGTGGATCTCTCAGGGCAAGATTTCCCAGCGCCGGGAATGCACGGAAGAAGAGATCCCCGGAGTGCTCAGGGAATATTTCGGCATTGAGGGTATCAAATGAGGTGATGGACGGGTGAAGCTTGCATTTTCCACACTGGGCTGCCCTGAGTGGAGCCTGGATGAGATCGCGAAAAACGGAAAGCGCATGGGCTTTCAGGGCGTGGAAATCCGCGGGATTCTGGGCAATATGGAAGCGGACAGCATTCCGGAATTCTTCCCCGAAAACAGAGAAGCAACACTGCAAACGCTGAAGGAACATGGCCTTACAATCACTGATTTTGCTTCCTCCATCAGCTTTCATGATCCCAGCCAGCAGGAAAAAATGGAAAAGGAAGGCCGAGAGGCCATTGCGCTGTGCGCAGCTATGCATATTCCTGCCATTCGGGTATTTGGCGATCAGGTGGAGAAAGCAGATACGGTGGCAGGGGAGGTAAACCGTATTGTGAAGGGCATTTCCTGGCTGTGTCAGGAGGCGAAGGGCACTCAGGTATCCATTTGGCTGGAGGTACACGGCCAAATCAACACTGCTCCCCGGGTGCTCAAAATTGCCGAAAAAGTGGCTTCCGATCGCTTTGGCATCATCTGGGATGTGGAGCATACGGACGCAACCTATGGGAATGATTTTCTTTCCTTTTACCGGCCTGTGCGGCATTTGATTCGCCATGTGCATATCAAGGATCATGTGCGCCTCCCGGACGGGGGCAAGCAGCTTTGCCTGGTAGGAAAAGGCGACTTAAAGCTGAAAGAAATGATTGCTCAAATGGAGCAGGATGGCTACCAGGGCTACTATTCTCTGGAATGGGAGAAAAAATGGCATCCCGAACTGGAGGAGCCAGAGGTGGCTTTTCAATCTTATGCGGATTGGATGCGCAGCTTATCATAAAAGATTCCCTGCAAGAAGCCTTGCAGGGAATCGGGAGACGGAAGCATCTGCTTCTGTCTTTTTTATTTTTCTTTCTTCTGGCCGCGGATGCCGATGCACTTGGCGGGCACGCCGGCCATGATGCTGTAGGGAGGCACATCCTTGGTAACCACCGCACCGGCACCAATCACGCTGCCATGGCCGATGGTAACGCCTGCCGTGATATTCACTCGGGAAGCTACCCATACGTCATCCTCAATGGTGATGGGCGCATATTTCATGCCCTGCTCCCGGATGGGCTTATTGGGATCATCAAAATTATGATTGCCCGATACCATCATGCAGTGGGAGGCCATGCGCACATTATTGCCGATCACGATGGGGGATTGCTTATAGGCGCTCACGATGGAATACATTTGAATGGAGCAGTTTTCGCCGATAGTCACCGCGCCCTGCACCACTGCGCCGGCACCAACGCTGCTGTTTTTGCCGATATGAAGTTCGGCATTCCGGGCGCAGATTTTGGCCTCCGGGCTGATCATGGCGGTTTTATCAATGTGCACATTTTTCCGGCAGCGGGCCAGGAAGCCGCCTACAAAGCAGCTGAACCGGGCGCCCCAGGTTTTTCTGGAAACCATGGACTGGCCGCCTTCAAAAATCGTCCAAATACTCATGCCTTCAAAATCTCCTCAGGAATATCTACCCGGCAAAGCTGGGAAAGGCCGTCCTTCATGCGGTTGAAGTAGATGGCCTTGCCGTCCCGGGAAAAGACGGGATGATTATCCACATGGCTGGGATTGCGACCGGTGATGATCTGGCTGGAAGCGATGGGCTCCATGAAATCCCAGACCACTTTGTCCGTGCGGATATCCACCAGCGCCATCAGGGACTGGTTGCCGCAATGCACATCGGTGAGCACCAGATGATCTAGGAAGGGATGACGGGAGGGATGGCCGCCGCCCATGCAGGTATGGGACAGGGTATGGTAATTGGTGCCATCGTCGTTCACTTCCATGAGGTGCCAAGGCTTTTTGGAAGGATCTTCGGGATTGTAGCCATAGCCGATCAGGCGCTTGCCATCGGGCTGGTAGGACCAGTGCACGCCGGCTGCCCCTTCGTTCAGCTTCAGGGCCACCTTGATATCGGTGAGATCCTTGTTGCAGGAGAGCACATAGGTGATCTTGGGTTCGCCCCGGGTCTTATCCACGCAGTGATTGCCAAAGTGGAAGATGCACTTTTCGCCGTTGGTAGCCCAGCGCAGGCAATAGGCCATCAGAGTGGTCTTATCGCCGGTTTTTTTAAGCTGTTCTTCGTCCCACTTGTCCAGATCAGGATCGTTGATCATATCCTTGATCTGCTCAACACTCAAAGCCAGCTTGCGTTCGCCGGTATCAAAATCATAGGTGAACAGGCCGTGCTTATCGCGCTCGCCAAAGGGAACGGGCGCCTTATCGGGATAGAAATGGGTGTCGGCATAGCCGGCAGCATAAAGCATGCCAAGCAGGCCGCCGGTGACCAGGGCATCGCCGGAAGGCGCGCCTTCCATATCGCCTACCATCACCACTTCTTTGCCGGTGGCCAATTCACGCCGGGTGATGGAGGGCTTTTCGTAGGATTCGCCGGACTGATAGTATACATACTTGCAATCCGGGCTCCAGCTCTGCCACAATCCGGTGTGCCAGAAATGGCTGTCCAATTTCACATTGCCAAACAGATCCAGCAGATTGCCGTCCTTATCCATGATGGCCACCTTGCCGGTATTGGTTTTCAAATCTGCAGCGCCCATGAGCACGCGGCCGGAGCCGTCCGGCGCTTCGGGGCACACAGTGTAGTAGGAAAGCAAACACCAATGATCCTTCACCTGGAATATTTTCATTGTCTTTTATCCTCCGTTACCTTGCGTTGCATTCATGCAGCATTCAGCACAATCAGATATCTTCGGGTTCCTTGGGGAAGGTGACCTGAGCAGCCCGGGAGAAACGCTCGATTTTTTCTTTGGCGCTGAGCAGCATGCGGCCAAACCGCTCCAGATCCAATTCGGTGGCCCGGAAGGAAGGCACGGATACGCTGATGGCATACATGGGCTGGCCCTGATGATCATTCAGCGCTACTGCCGCGCAGCTGATTCCCTGCACCGATTCATCCCGCTCAATGGCATAGCCCCGCTCCCGGATTCGGGCGAGCTGGCGCAATAATTCCTGGCGGGAGGAAATGGTACGCTCGGTCTGGGCGTCAAAGGTGGTGGTTCTGTACAGGGCCCCAACATAGTTATCCTTAAGCCCTGCCAAAATGGCCTTGCCCAGCGCCGTGGTATACATGGGCACGCGTCTTCCTACATAGCTGGTCATCCGGATGGAGCGGGTGCTTTCCATCTTATCAATGTAGAGCACGTCCTTTTCCGTGCGGATGCCAAGATGCATGGTTTCATTGAGCTGCTGATTGATTTCCGTCATACAGCTACGAATCACGGAAAGGATATCAATCCTTTGGATTGCCATGCTGCCCACTTCAAACATTTTAAGGCCCAAAGTGTAGCGATTGGTTTCCGCATTGAACCACACATAATCCAGATCGGTGAGGGTGCGCGCCAGGTTGAAGGCCGTGCTGCGGGGCAGTTCCAGAGCCTGGGCCAGCTCAAACAGGGCCAGTCCCTCCGAATGCTGGCCCAGCACCTCCAGCATTTTCAGCCCCCGGCTGAGCGTCCTGTTGGGAATTTCAGCCATGCCCTCTCCTCCTGACGCGCCCTTTCCGCATTTACTTCTTCCAATCCTGGGGATAATCCTTGAGATATTCTTCCAGCAGCCCGCATTCATCCAGGGTCTTAAAGAGGGTGTAGCGGGTGCGATAGTCCTTGGCGCAATGCATGGACACGTTGAGCAGGTGCTGATCCACGCCGCAATCTTCGGGAGTCAGCTGAGCGCCCAAGCGCTTCATGGCGTCATAAATCTTTTCAAAGGGAGGCAGGTCATCGATGCAGGCCTTGATTTCGGCAAAGCGCTCCTGGGCCCGGCGAATCCGGTGTTCCTGTTCTTCCCAGGTAAGGAAGTCGCCTTCGTTATCCCGCATGATGGAGGTGGCAGCTTCTTCTTCATAGGCATACAGCATCCACTTTACCCGGTCTTCCCGGCTGATGCGATTGGCCTTGATCTTTTCCAGATCCAGCTTGCTCAGATCTTCATTGGCAAAGCGGGTGAACAGGGGCCAGGCAAGCAGGGTGGCCACGCCCACGGAAGAGCCGTGCTTGGGGGGCTCGTTGCCATGGATCAGCTGCATCATTTCCCAATAGTGAGCGATATTGTGCTCAACGGAGGCCACGGCGCGAGTGTTGCCGATGATCATGATGGTCATACCGGCCAGCAGCAAAGCTTCAATCAGGATGCGCATGCCCTTGTCGGACTTGGTTTTGATTTCGTCCACGTTATCCAGCAGCTTGTTTACCGCATCGGTCACGATTTCGCCGCAGGTAGGGCAGTAGGGCTCGTCATTGATGATGTTACCAATGATCCAGTCCGCTTTGGCGATGAACTTGCCCAGCACGTCGCCTACGCCGGAGCATACCATTTCCAAAGGAGCGGTCTTGAGGATATCGATATCGCACAGGATAATTTCGGGGCACTTGCCGTCTCGGTGAATCTTCACGCCGTGGAGAATCAGGGGGCATACCACGGAGGTGTAGCCGTCCATGGAAGCGGCGGTACCTACGCACACCATGGGCAGGCCCGTGCGCTTGGCATTTACGCGGGTGGTGTCGGTGATGGAGCCGGAGCCCACGGAAATGAGGAATTCGGTGTCGGGCTTAATGGCCAGCAGCACTTCGCCAACGGCGCTTTCATCAGGATCCATGGGGCCGTCCCGGCGGATTACGCAATCCACCACTTCAAAGCCATCGGCAGAAAGCAGATCATGAACCTTCTTGCCTGCCACGTTCCAGGTTACGTTATCGGCCACCAGCACGCACTTGGTGCCCAGGTTGCGCTTGCGGATGTACTTGGCGATGTTGCCAACGATGCCGTTGCCAACGTAGATATCCTGTTCGGGAGAGTTGTGCTCGCAGGGGCAGCCGCATTCGATGCCGGAGATGATGAGGCGACTGTCGGCGTCGTAAGAAAGCTGATAGCTCATGGTGAAATTCCTCCTATTTTTTGATCATGAATGGAAAGTTGCTCAGGGCTGCTTGCCGATATAGGCCAGGATACCGCCGTCCACATACAGCACATGGCCGTTTACAAAGTTGGAGGCGTCGGAGGCCAGGAACACGGCGGGGCCCATCAGCTCCTCGGTGTCGCCCCAGCGGCCGGCAGGGGTCCTGGCGATAATGAACTGATCAAAGGGATGGCGGCTGCCATCGGCCTGACGTTCGCGCAGGGGAGCGGTCTGGGGGGTAGCGATGTAACCCGGGCCGATGGCGTTGCACTGGATATTCTTATCGCCGAATTCGGAGCAGATGTTGCGGGTGAGCATCTTCAGGCCGCCCTTGGCAGCAGCATAGGCAGACACGGTTTCACGGCCCAGTTCGCTCATCATGGAGCAGATATTGATGATCTTGCCATGGCCCTTTTCAATCATGGCAGGCAGCACGGCCTTGGCGCAGATGAAGGGGGCGTTCAGGTCCACGTCGATTACCTTGCGGAAATCGGCGGCGCTCATTTCGGTCATGGGGATGCGCTTGATGATACCGGCATTGTTTACCAGGATATCGATCACGCCCACGGTTTCGGCAACGGTCTTTACCAGATTCTGCACCGCGTCTTCATCGGTCACATCGCATACATAGCCATGGACATCGATGCCATCGGCTTTGTAGGCGGCCAGGCCTTTATCCACCAGTTCCTGGTTGATATCGTTGAAAACGATGGTGGCGCCGGCAGCATGCAGGGCCTTGGCAATGGCATAGCCGATGCCATAGGAAGCGCCGGTTACCCAGGCAATCTTGCCTTCCAGACTGAAGGAACGCATAAAATCATTCATGAATATTGACCTCCCTTATTCTTGAAAATCTAAGATTTTCTCTGATAACAGCGTACCAAATACCGGAAATAAAGTCAAGAAGAAAGATTCTTTTTTGTGCGGGATATTCACAAATGTGAATAAAAAGGCTGCCTTCCGCTTGGGGAAAGCAGCCTGGGGCCTATTAGAAAATGTAGCGGGCGCCATTTTCGCGCTGGAAGCGCATTTCGGGCTTATTCAGGGTAAAATGATCCACATGGCCGCGAAGAGACACGGTAACGCGGATTTCATCCCCTTCAAATTCGGCCTGGAAAGAGGGGGCTTCCTCCCCATGCTTTAAGGGGCAAAGGAGCATCACATTTTCCACAGCTTTACCCTTGGCAGAAAGCACCAGGCGGGTGGCGCTGCCCTCTTTTCCTTCCACCGCTTCATCGGGGCGGATATGGTAGGCATCGTGGAGGATGCCGGGCTCCTGGTAAAGGGTAATCTGGTCATCCTTGGCGGCCATGGCTACATACAGTTCGCTCCGGGGACGCACAAGGCGCAGGGCGCCCTTTTCTTCCTTGATTTCCATCTGGCCATCCCGTGTGTTCAGGGTGAGGGGGCATTCCAGCTTGCCCTCCTGGCCGTCGGTTTCCACGCTATCCCACATGAGCAGATATTCGCCGTATACCATAAAGGCGCGGCGGGTGTAGTCCTGCCAGGCGGGCTCATAGCAGCGCTTGGCCTGGGAGGCCATGAGAGAAATTTCGGGATGCAGCTGCTGGGTGGGCTGAGCCGCATTGTTGTAGGAAGTGAAATCCCGGGCTTCGGTGGCGATCATGCCCATTTCCAGGTAGTTGAGGCACTGGTTCTTGCCGTCCACTGCCCATGTGGAGTGGGCCTTGGTCTGGGTATCGTAGGTGTTGTGGCGCTTGCCACGATAGCAGGAATGGCCAGGGTCAGCGATAAAGAGCTCGCCGCCGGAATACACCACGAAGCTATTGCGGTCGTGATGCTCATGGCTACGGGAGCGGGTGCCGCCGCCGCTTTCCATGGCGAATACCAGATCGGTTTCCATATCCCAGCCAGAGCGCAGGAACTGGTAGCCCGTATCAAAGAAGCAGCGGGCTCCGGCATAACCGGCCTGAGCAGGGGAGAGGGAGCGCTGATCATCCCGGTACAGGGCCAGGAGCAGAGAATCCACCCGGTGCCAGTAGATGTGCAAAGATTCGGTGGGGCGATCCAGATCGGCAATGAGGAAATGATCCAGATACCACTGGGCTACGGGATTACCTGTAATATTGGCAAAGAGCAGCGCCTCCGGAGCTTCCATCTGAAAGAAGCGGGGGCAATCGTGGAAATTCACCGCAGCGGCGATGGGCTTTTCATAGCCTTTTTCCACGGAAATGCCCGCCTGATGATAGATGGCCCATTCAAAGGCCCGGGCGATGCGGCCTTCGTGATCCAGGTGGGCATCCTTGGTATTTTTGAGCACCTGCATGGCGAAGAAGAGGCAGTTTACCGGGTAGCCCCAGTAGTGGTAGCCTTCGCCGTAGCTGCCATCGCTTTCCATATTGCCAATCCACAGATCCAGAGAATGGGTGGCCAAATGGAGATCGGCTTCCCGGGTTTCATCTTCGGGCATCAGATTCAGGGCCATGAGCCAGGCCACGGAGATCACGCACAGATGATTCATGACCCATTTTTTGCTCTGGAAGCGCACGGAAGCGCCCAGCAGGGGATGGGCGAATTTCTGGAGGAGGGAGATGGCCAGGGACCGGTCTTCCTCGCTGAGGGCTTCATAGGCCAGGTCATAGAGCAGGGATACGCCCATGGTCAGCTGGGCCGTTTCCAGTTCGCCCACCAGGGTTTCCACGCCGTCCACGATCTGGGTGCGGGGGCGGTTGGGATAATGGGGCCCCTGCCAGAAGTCCACGTCCCTGTGGGCCAATTCATGGAGTACCTGATGTGCCGCCTGGGCATAGCGGGCATCGCCGGTAGCCAGCAGCGCCATGCCAAGATCGATGGAGCGGTTGCGGTATACATACCAGATTTCCATGGTATCGGTGGGGAAGGCCACGGAGCCATACTCCGCGATCTTATCGGCGGTTTCCTTGGTGGCGTTCCAGATGTGGGCGAAGCGAGGATCGGCAATATGCCGCTTGAGCTGCTCAATATCCTGCTGGGAAAGGAGCATTTTCTTTCGCATCTCCATGATTACATAACCTCCGTTATTTTATCATTCTGAATCAGGTATACATGATCATTTTCGATCTTCAGAGTGAGCCATTTTTCTTTCTGTGGAGATTCGATGTACCAATTTCCCTCTGCATCGGGCTTGATATGCCAGCCCTTGATGAATTCATCCTTGTCGGAGGCGATGGCGCAGATGCGAAGGTGCTTTTTGCAGGGCTTTTGATCCACCCAGTTGTAAATTTCCATGGAGCCTTCCTTGCCCTGAGAGGGGAAATTGCCGTAGGTGGTCTGGCATTCATGGCAGTAGCCCCAGCCAAATTCCATTTTGGAGGGTGTCTTTTCTCCATCCAGGTAGGCTTCGCACTCAAAGATTTTCATGGCTTCCCCATTGCGGCGGAATACGTAGCGATGCTCATCCGCCCGATGGGTTTTCAGCTTGTTATCCCGGTTGTTCATGGGGAAGTGGGTGCGCATGCGCAGGGGCTCGGTGGTTTCGGCCTGGTCGATGATGAATACCGCATGGGGCATGGCGGTAATGATGGCACGGCGTGCCTTGGAGATCCTCTCTTCATAGGCGTCGGTCAGGTCCATCAGAAGCACATGAGCATTGCCCATTTCTTCATTGATCAGGTTCTTCACATAGGGCGCCACAGGGTTCATATGATTGCCCTTGGCGGTTTTCTGGCCGATCACGCCCTCGTAGGGGCTTACTACGTGATTAAATTCAGTGAACTGAGGGGCTTCCAGGAAGTCCACCACCGAGTGCTGATTGGAGGAGCAGGTGTAGCGGAAGGCCTGAAGGCGGTAGCAGGTGGTGGCGCCGTCGGCGATCATGCGCTCCCTGCCCTGCACGAACTGGAAGGAACCGTGATCCTCATGGCGATGGGCGCATACATTCAGGGGCGCATAGCCTGCCTGGATGGCCATCCGGGCCTTGGGATTTTTCCAATCATCCCGCAGGAACATTTCGCCATTTTCAAAATACTGGATGTTGGGATAATGTAGATCGGCAGGATCAATGGGATCGGCGATCTCTGTGATCAGCAGGATGGTATGATAGCTGGCATTGGTGCTGTTTCCGTCCGGAGGGGTGGCGCCTTTGATGTTCAGCCCCATGCAGGTCTGCATCAGCCAGGAGGCAATGCCGGCCGGTTCCGGCATTTCATCTTTGAGATGGGCGCTGATATGGGTGAGCAGGGAAGGGCTGGGCATAAAGGTGGCGCCGCTGTCGCCGGTGGAGAAGAAACGGGGCTTGGGAGCTTCTCCTTCATTCCAGGGCTTCATATGCAGGAAGCTGGCGGCATACCATTCCATCATATCCCCATAGCAGGAAAGATCGATCTTTTCCTTCAGATCCGGGCGAACGCGGAGGAAAAGCTCGTTGATTTCGGCCAGCACCAGGCTGGCATAATTGGAATAATGAAGGGTTTCCCCGTAGCAGCCTTTGTTGTAGAGCTTGTAGCAATAGGGGAGATAGGAGAGGGTTTGCTGGATGGCATCTTCATCCTCAAAATACAGGGCGCAGGCACCGTAGCCGTAGGTGAGCACGCTGAACCAATTGCTGATATTATGGCCCGTTCCATCCAGCACTTTTTCGCAAAAGCGCTTGCAGGGGATCATGCCCTTTTCGATCAGGGCGTCTTCCAGGCTCTTCTTTTCTTCCTGGGTAAATAATTCTTCGCAAAGATCCAAAATGGTCACCAGGCCCACGGAAATATGGGAGGTTTCCAATTGACCAACCAGGGGCCGATTCTTGGGGCGGAACCAAGGGCCGATCCATTCGGTATCCTCCTGATCCCGGATCCAGAAGGCCACGTCCCGGAGCCACTGCCCCAGCATTTCATCCCGCTCTACATGCCACAGGAAAGCCGCATCGCAGCAGCGCTTTTCGCTGAGGTGATACCATTCCTGCACGTCATCGGGCTGGCGGAGGCCGGGATGCTGGGTATTTTTAAGCACACGCTCTTTCAGGGCGGCATACATTCTTCCCTGAAGGCTGTCGGGGGCAGCGGCGCGAAGCCGGGCGATTTCCTTTTCCGTTACAAACTTTGCCATAACAACACCTCATCAGAAAATTTCTTTTTTCTGGCCGTTATGCAGGAGATACACGCGATCATTTTCGACCTTGACGGTGAGCCATTTTTCCTTCTGAGGGGACTCGATATACCAATTTCCCTCTGCATCGGGCTTGATATGCCAGCCCTTGATGAATTCATCCCGGTCGGCGGCAATGGCGCAGATACGAAGATGCTTTTTGCAGGGCTTCTGATCCACCCAGTTATAGATCTCCATGGAGCCTTCCTTGGCCTGGCCTTCCCGATTGGTGGGAATGGTCTGGTGGCGGTGCATATAGCCCCAGTCAAATTCCATTTTGGAGGGGGTCTTTTCTCCGTCCAGATACGCTTCGCATTCAAACACCTTCATGGCTTCCCCGTTCCGGCGGAATACATAGCGGTGCTCGTCCGCCCGGTGGGTTTTGAGCTTGTTATCCCGGTTATTCATGGGGAAGTGGGTGCGCATGCGGAGGGGTTCTGCGGTTTCTGCCTGGTCAATTACAAATACCGCATGGGGCAGGGCTGTGATCAAGGCGCGCTTGGCCATAGTCACTTCTTCGGGGTAGGCGTTGGTCATATCCATCACCAGCACATGGGCATTCCCCATTTTTTCATCCGTGAGATTGGTGATCCTGGGGGGCTTGGGATTGCGGAAATTGCCCTCTGCCATGAGCTGAGGCACGATATGACCAAAAGGATTGGTGACTTCATTAAATTCTGCCTGTTTGGGCTGGCGCAGAAAATCCACAGTGGAATGCTGGCAGGTGGAGCGGGTAAAATGCATCAAATGCAACCGGTAGCAAGAAGTGGCACCATCGGCGATCATGCGTTCCTTGCCCACTACGAATTGGAAGGAGCCCAGATCCTGATGCCGATGGGAGCACACATTCAGCTTCCCGTAGCCCGATTGAACGGCAATAGCGCCCCGGGTATCCGTCCAGGAATCACGAAGGAACATTTCGCCGTTTTCAAAATACTGTTTGGTATCCATTCCCAATTCCGCAGGAGATTGGGGCGCGGCCATATCGGGCATCATGAGCAATGCATAGTAGCCGAAATTGCCGGAATGCTCAGCGATTTTATTGAGCACGGCTACATCGGTAGTGGCAGAAATCTGGTAGGTGGTATGGAAAAGCCAGGAGGCCAGGGCGGCCTGCCGGGGCATTTCATCTTTCATCCGTGCAGCAATATGGGCCATGAAATTGCCAGCGGGGCGGAAGGTGCCGCCGCTGTCGCCGGAGGAGAAGAAGCGGGTGTACACCTGCTCAGGCTCCCAGGACTTCATATACAGGAAATTAGATGCGTACCAATCCATCATGCGGGTGTAGCAGGATAGATCGATCAACTCTTTTGCTTCGGGGCAGGCCCGGAGCATCAATTCATTCATATCGGCCAGAGTGGAGCTGGCATAATCAGAATAATGCAGGGTTTCTGCATAGCAATCTTTATTATAAAGGGCATAGCACTGGCTCAGCTGCTTTGCGGTCCACAAAGCGGCGTCCGTTTCCCCAAAGTACAGGGCGCAGGTGCCATAGCCGCTTACGATCACATTAAAGAAATTGTTGATATGCTTCTGGTCTTTGAGGCTTTGATCGCAATAGCGCTTGCAGGCCTCCATGCCCTTTACCTTCAGGGCTTCTTCCAGGCTGAGGATTTCTTCTTTGGTAAACAGCTCTGCTGCCATATCCAGGGTTTTGCATAGAGCAATGGACATGCCGGCGGTTTCCAGCATGCCGATAAGGGGGCGGCTCTTATCCCGGAACCAGGGGCCGATCCATTCGGTATCTTCCTGATCCCGAATCCAGAAGGCTACATTGCGGATCCATTCTGCCAATTTTTCATCCCGCTCCACATACCAAAGGAAAGCGGCGCTGGCCAGCCGGCCGGTGAGATACCACCATTCGTTTACATCATCAGGCTGTTTGAGGCCGGGATGCCGAGTGCGATCCAGCATTTGCGCTTTAAATGCAGCATATAATTTGGCTTGCAGGCTATCGGGCGCAGCGGCGCGAAGGCGGGCTACTTCCTGATCACTAATGAATTTCGGCATGGGATCCCCTCCTGTATATATCGATAAAAATAAATATGGGGAAGCGTGAAGGGGCAAAAATCGCCCCTTCACGCTTGAAAAAGGGAAATGTTACAGAATCTGAATGGCTTCGCCGTCCTGGATCAGATAGGCGTGATCATCCTTGAGGCGCACGGTGAGTACGGGAACCTTGGCGGGGGTTTCGATGTGCCAATCGCCGTTTTCTTCCTTGATCACATGCCAGCGGCGCACATCCTCGGTATCGGAGGCAGCCAGGGCCACCAGACGCAGATGCT
>SVGW01000064.1 GCA_015056125.1 Clostridiales bacterium
TCGCGTTTATCGCGTTTATCGCGTTTATCGCGTTTATCGCGTTTATCGCGTTTATCGCGTTTATCGCGTTTATCGCGTTTATCGCGTTTATCGCGTTTATCGCGTTTATCGCGTTTATCGCGTTTATTTTACAATTAGCACCGCAGTTCTGTCAAGGGTATTTTCGTCTTTTTTTATAAAAATTTCCTGCTAAAAAAGCAGGAAGCAGGAGGGGAAAACGCAATGATTCAGATCATTTTCGGCGGATTCATGGTCACTTCGCTGCTATATGCCTTGGTCAAAGGCGAGGGAGCCGCCTGCGTATCCGCCATGCTGGCGGGGGCGGACGATGCCGTGGCCTCCGCCCTATCCATGGCAGGGGGCTTTGCTTTTTTCTGCGGGCTGATCAATATATTAAAAAAGGCCGGGGCAATACGCTTTCTTTCCCGGCTGCTCTCCCCTGGGCTTCAGCGCCTCATGGGCCCTTCCCTTCCGGATACCGCCCTGGATTATGTGACCATGAATTTAACCGCCAATATGCTGGGCCTGGGCAATGCCGCCACGCCCATGGGCATGAAAGCTGCTCAGGCCATGGCCCAAGGCGAAACGGCCACCAATGCCCTGTGCCTGTTTCTGGTAATCAATGCATCCTCGGTGCAATTGCTCCCTTCCACGGTGATTTCTCTGCGGGCGGCAGCCGGCTCCGCTTCTCCTGGAGCCATCGTGCTTCCAACCCTTGCCGCCACCCTCGTTTCCACATTGGCAGGCATTCTTTCCTGCAAGCTATGGGAGGGCAAATCATAATGCTGGCCACTTTCGTGCTTTTCTGCATAGGTATCGGGGCTTTTCGCCGGGTAGCCTTATACGATGCCTTTCTGGAGGGGGCCAAGGAAGGGCTGCAGACGGCGTGGAATATTCTGCCGCCCATGCTTTCCATGCTCTGTGCCATCCGTGCTTTTTCCGCCTGCGGGCTGATGGATGGGCTCTGTGCTCTTTTTTCGCCCCTTTTATCCTGGGTGGGACTCCCGCCCGAAACCCTGCCCCTGATGCTGCTCAGGCCCCTTTCCGGCTCCGCTTCCCTGGCCATGCTAAAGGAAATTTTAGATTTCTATGGACCGGACAGCCGCATTGGCATGGTGGCCTGCGTGATGATGGGCTCCAGCGAAACTGTGTTTTACACCTGCGGAGTATATTTAGGGGCCGCCGGGGTCAAAAAATCCCGCCACATCATTCCCTGCGCCCTCATCGCCTGGCTCTTTGGCTCCCTGGCCGCCGGATTTTTGGTATAATATTGCCGGGGGAACCGCTTTTGAGCCAAAAGCGGTTCCCCCGGCACCCCCTCCGAAAAGCGAATGGAAAATAACTCTCCCCTCTCCATCAGCAACTCTCTCCCCCAAAGGGAAGAACGCAAGAAAAAAACACGAAACTGATTGACAAAAAAACCCTTCCTTGTTATGCTGTCACATGGATATTTTGCTGGGAGGCGCTTTTGCTTATGAGTCATGTGATTGTTCCCGAAGGGTATAAATCCACCTTGTCCCTATACGATACTCAGGATGCCATTGCCCTGATCAAAAAAACCTTTCAGAGCAATCTTTCCCACGCCCTGAATTTAAAGCGCGTATCCGCGCCCTTGTTTGTGGACGGCGCTTCCGGCCTGAATGACGACTTAAGCGGCGTGGAGCGCCCCGTATCCTTTGATATGCTGGAAACCGGGGAAGAGGCCCAGGTGGTGCATTCCCTGGCCAAGTGGAAGCGCTATGCCCTGCAGCGCTATCGCTTCCCCGTAGGCGAAGGGCTGTATACCGATATGAACGCCATCCGCCGAGATGAAACATTGGATAACCTCCATTCCGTATATGTGGACCAGTGGGACTGGGAAAAGGTGATCACGGAAGAGGATCGCACCTTGGACACCTTAAAGGACGCCATGCAGCGCATCGTCACCGCCATCTGCGTTACCCTGGACCTGCTCAAATGGCAGTATCCCCAGGTCCCCGTCACCCTCTGCCGGGATATCACCTTTGTCACCACCCAGGAGCTGGAAGATCTCTACCCCGACAAGACCGGCAAGGAACGGGAAAACCTCTTTGTGAAAGAGCATAAAACCGTGGGCATCTTAAAAATCGGCGGTAAGCTCAAATCCGGCAAGCCCCACGACGGCCGCGCCCCGGACTATGACGATTGGGAAATGAACGGGGACATCATGTTCTGGGATGACGTGCTGGGGTGCGCCATGGAAATTTCCTCCATGGGCGTGCGCGTATCCCCCGAATCCCTGGACAGGCAATTAAAGCTTTCCGGCAAGGAAGAGCGCCGGAATCTCCCCTTCCAT
This sequence comes from Clostridiales bacterium, assembly GCA_015056125.1. Classification (GTDB taxonomy): domain Bacteria; phylum Bacillota; class Clostridia; order Christensenellales; family Aristaeellaceae; genus RUG563. Next base: position 2,315 of record SVGW01000064.1, read on the forward strand.
CAGGCGCTTCTGAAGGGCGAATTGCCCTTCACCATCGGCGGCGGCATCGGCCAGAGCCGTATGTGCATGCTGCTGCTGGGCAAGGCCCATATCGGCGAAGTGCAGTCCTCCTATTGGGATAAAAACACCCACGATATCTGTGATCGGGCCGGGATCGTGCTTCTGTAAATTTCAAAAAATGCTCCCTGGTGGGAGGATTCTTAAGGAACAATTTGTCCTTCAACAAACGAGCATCCTGTTTTTCGGATGCTCGTTTTCTTATGTGGCCCAACAAACGCAATACGCTGGTGCAGTGCGCATCATTAAGCCCCTTGAAATGGCGGAAAAGTGAGTTTTCGGCTGCGCGACAAATTGGAATTTGCTAAACAGAATATATTTATTTCTGTTCTTTCTTTTTTCTGATTATTGCGATAATCAGTTCGACTATGCCTAAACACAGCCATATTATACCGATCGTGGTGTTTTTTACCCATAAAAACCATAGCAAAGAAACGATAATCCATGTGAGCGATAAAAAAAACAACGCTTTGCTGCTGGTCTTCATTATGATAACCTCCCCCAATTCACATTTGTGCTTTCATTCTATCATGGCCATACAAGAAATAGCAACCCTTTCCTGGCTTACTGCCTCAGTTTGTTTCCCATCGTTCGCTATCATATGCAAGGCAAAACATTCCTTGACGCCTTGCGCACGGAGCCTCTTTATTTATTTTGTCATATATAGTATAATATGGTTGAAAATCCCCAATGGGAGGAATTTGTTCTATGAAAACCGAGGAATTTCTGCGCCAGGTGACGGCGCTGCCCGGCGTGACGGGGAATGAGCGTAAAGCGGCGGAATTCATTGCCGAAGCGTTCAAGCCCTATGCGGATGAGGTGGAAATCACCCCCCTCAACTGCGTCATCGCCCACAAAAAGGGCAAGGGCCCCAAGGTGCTCATCTGCGCCCATCTGGACGAGATCGGCATGATGGTATCCAAGATTGAAGACGACGGCTGCCTGCGGCTGGAACGCGTGGGCGGCGTGGACCCCCGGGTGCTGCCCGGGATGCGGGTAAGGGTGTTTGCCAAGGAAGGCGAGCTCATGGGCGTAGTGGGCGCCACCCCGCCCCATCTACTCAAAGATGCCGATAAAAAGCATAACTACACCTTTGAAACCCTCTTTGTGGACATGGGCATGGACGCCGAGACCGTGAAAAAGAAGGTAGCAATCGGCGATACGGTGTGCTTTGAAGCAAGGTATGTGGAGCTTAAAAACGGCCGGGTGGCCACCAAGACCGCCGATGACCGGGCCTGCGTGGCTATCATGCTCCGGGCTGCGGAACTGCTTTCCACCATGCAGCACGATGCGGACCTCTATTTCGTATCCACCTGCCAGGAGGAAATCGGCTCCTACGGCGCATTGGTATCCGGCTTCCAGCTGGATCCCGATTACGGCGTGGCCTTTGACGTAACCCATGCCGAGGTGCCCGGCGCGCCCCGGCTCTCCAGCCACAAGATTGATTCCCTGGTAGCCTCCAAGGGCCCCTATCTGCATCCCTATCTGGTGAAAAAGCTGGAAGACGCGGCCCGGGAAAACGGCGTTTCCCTGCAAACGGCCATCGATCCCCGATATACCTCCACCGATGCGGATGATCTTTCCATCGCCCGGGCGGGCATCCCCACGGTGCTTTTGTCCCTGCCCCTTAAATACATGCACACCAACGTGGAAACCTTCGATATGCATGCCCTCATGGAAGGCGGTCGGCTCTTGGCCCATTATCTTAAATCCTTTAATGATAGCTGGGAGGGTGAATTATGGACCTGAAAACCCTTTGCGAAATGAACGGCGCATCCGGGGACGAAAAGGCCGTGCGCAATGCCCTTCTGGAAGCGGCCAAGCCCCTTTGCGACAGCGTGAAAATTGACAAAATGGGCAATGTGATTGCCTATAAAAAGGGCACGGCCGGCAAGGGCCACGTGCTCTTTAGCGCCCACATGGACGAAATCGGCTTCATCATTCTGGACGCCACGGAAGACGGCCTGCTCATGTTCCGCCCCATCGGCGGCGTGGATCCCCGGGTGGCGGTGAGCAAGTATGTGGTGGTGGGCGAAAAGAAGGTAAAGGGCGTGATCGGCGCCCTGGCCATCCATCTCCAATCCCCTGAGGACCGTCAGCGGGTGCTGGGCTATGAAGGCCTTTACATCGATATCGGCGCTAAGGATAAGGAGGACGCCCTGCGGGATTGCCCTCCCGGCACCTTTGTGTATTACGATAATGATTATCAGGAATTTGGCGATGGCTGCGCCGTGGCCAAGGCCCTGGACGACCGGGTGGGCTGCTATAATCTTCTGCGCCTGCTTCAAGGCACCTATCCCTGCGATATCACCTGCGCTTTTGTGACCCAGGAAGAGGTGGGCCTGCGGGGCGCTTACGGCGCTGCCTTTGGCACCGACGCCGACACCGTGATCGTGCTGGAAGGCACCACCGCCGGGGATATGGGCGATGTGGATAAGGTGAAAAGGGTTTGCGAGCCCGGCCTTGGCGTAGCCGTATCCTTTATGGACGGCGCTTCCATCGCCCATGTGGAACTGTACCGGGAAATGCTGGCTCTGGCTGATGAAAAAGGCATTGCCTATCAGATCAAGCGGGGTGCCACCGGCGGCAATGACGCCGGCGCCTATCAGCGCCGCAAGGAAGGCAAGCGTACCTGCGTGCTTTCCGTGCCCTGCCGCTATATCCACGGCCCCAGCTCCGTGATCAAGCTTTCCGACGTGGAAGCCCAGTATCAGCTGGCCAAGGCCTTTGCTGAGACGAGATAAAAATTAGGCGGGAGGAGGCTTTTGAGCCAAAAGCCCCCTCCCGCACCCACCCGAAAACCGGCTGGGAACTTGATTGGCTGAATACTTATCAACAATCTCTCCGCATAACGTAATCATTATTCTGAATTTGCATAGGAGGTTTTTCTCTATGATGCTGGATACCTTGAAGACCATGCTGGCTGCCTACGGCCCCACCGGCCGGGAAGGCCTGGTGGCTGAAGAAGTGAAAAAGCTGCTCCAGGGCAAAGTAGATACCATGGAAACCGACGTGATGGGCAACCTCATCTGCGTGAAAAAGGGCCAGGAAGGCGGCAAAACCATTATGTTCTCCGCCCATATGGATCATATCGGCCTGGTGGTCACCGATATTGAAGACACCGGCTTCCTCCGGGTCACCAATGTAGGCGGCATTGGCATTGACAGCATGAAGGGTCATCATGTCACCTTTGGCAACGGCGTGGAGGGCATCGTGATGCTGCAGCCCACCAAGGGCGAAGCCGCTTCTCTTTCCCATCTGTTTGTGGATATCGGCGCGGAAGATAAAGCGGACGCCCTGACCAAAGTGAACCTGGGCGATGTGTGCGTATACGCCCCCGACTGCGTGCAGCTGGGCCAATATCGCGTGGCCTCCCCCGCCATGGATGACCGCTGCGCCTGCGCGTTGCTGTGCGAATTGCTGATGCAGGCGGAAAACCCCAAGAACACCATCGTTGGCGTATTCTCTACTCAGGAAGAAGTGGGCCTGCGCGGCGCCACCACCGCCGCCTATCAGGTAGCCCCCGATCTGGGCGTGGGCCTGGATGTGACCGCCTGGGGCGACACCCCCGAAACCAAGCTGCCCGCCGTGAAGCTGGGCGCGGGCGCCGCCATCAAATTCCTGGATCGCTCCATGATCGCTACCCCCGTGGTGCGCGATGCCCTTATCGCTGCCGCTGAAAAGGCGGGGGCAGCCTATCAGCGGGAAGTGCTGCCCTTTGGCGGCACCGACGGCGCGGCCATCCAGCATGCCCGGGGCGGCATCCCTGCCGGCACCCTTTCCATCCCCTGCCGCTATGTGCACTCCGCCTGCGAAACCATCGATATGCGGGATATGGACAGCGCTCTCTGCATCCTCAAGGAATTTGTAAACGGCACTTACTGAGAATCATTGATGATGCGAGAGGCCGCTTCTTTTTCAAAAAAGGGCCTCTCGCTCCCTTTTTTGCATTAAAAAAGCACTTGCTTTGGCAAGTGCTTTTTGCGTTTCAAGATCAGCACGGCAATTCATTTGGAACAATCGCCCCGATAGAATGAAGCGCAGCGCAAAGGCCCTGATAGGTAATATCTGCGGCATCTGCATTTTCCTTCAGCATCACCGCTGCAGCAGATCCGGCCACCTGCCCCATGGCCATACACACCGCCTCCACCCGAAGCGCGCTATTGGCATAGGTATCGGAAGAAGCACATCTTCCGGCGCAAAGAATACGGCGGGAGTTTTGGGGAATCAAAGCACGGTACGGCACCTTGGATACAACATTTTCCTTATGGAAGCGCTGTTCAATTCCTTTTTCCACATGCAAATCCACCGGATAAAAAGCATAACAAACAGAATCCGGATACACATAGCCGTTGATGTATTCTTCCTCAGTAACAATGTGCCTTCCCACAATACGATTGGTTTCTCTTACGCCGGTTTCAAGGGCAACCGTATCAACAGTTAAATTTTCAAGCCCTTCAATTTCTCTCAAAAAGCATACAACCTTCAGCATCTCATAAAGGGCATTTTTTTCAAGCTGTGTGCGGCCTTCTGCGGTATCTGCATCCACACTGGCAACATGCATGTTGATTTTATTGTGTTTCAAATAATCAATCAGGTCTTCCGGGGTAATATGCGGGGGCAGCTTTTCAGGATCAAAGCGATCCTGAACCCGCGTCAATATTTTTTCTTCCAATATATAGCCCGAAATATGATTCTGCAGCGTGGCAGGCTGCTGGATAGGGCTCTTCATCATAGCAAAACCAGCCAGCCGGCAAAGTGTGGCATCTCCCGTGGCATCAATGGCAACAGATGCGTTTACCGCAACCATGCCCTCCTTGCCGGTAATGATCATGCGCACTTCCTTTTGTTCTTCCGCGGCGTAGGAAATCATCGCATTGCAAATGATATGGACGCCTGCCTCCTCGCACATCTGAAACAAAACCGTGGTATAAATGAACGGATTAAGCTTTATCTGCTCATACCAATGATGCTCAGGGTGAAAAGAAATGCGCGGCAAAGCAGCTCCGCCAAGCGCCACTGTTCTTTCAATCGATTCCCAGCAGGGGCCTCCGATAATCTGCTTTCCCCATGCAAAAAACAATCCCGGAAAATTGACGCCTGCTGCCGTCATCGTTCCGCCAAGCATGCTGTTTTTTTCAATCAATATCGTTTTGCTTCCGCTTCTCGCCGCTGAAATAGCCGCAAATACGCCTGCAGTTCCGCCGCCGATCACCACAACATCCGCTTTCAGTTCTTGTGAAATCACGCAGTTAAAATTCATTTTGTCCTCCCAAATCATTTTTATATAACAGTAAAAGCTTCGTTCCCCATCTTGATTTTAATCGGGATAGATCAGGCAGGGGTTTTCCAGAGCCGCCAGATATTTTCTTGCGTAATAATGGGCCATATTCAGGTTCTGCTCCTGGAAGTTTCCGCACTCCACCGCCGTAGCGCCGGGGATTTCTCCCTCAAATGCCTCCATAAAAGCAAAGGCTTCTCTCGCCAGAGGGAGCACGTCCGCTGCCTCCAATTTGCCAAACATCACCAGATAAAATCCCGTGCGGCAGCCCATGGGCCCAAAGTAGATCACCTCATCCTTCCTGGCAGAATTACGCAGGAAGGTAGCCCCCAGGTGCTCCATGGTATGAATGGCGGGCATATCCATCACCGGCTCCACATTGGGCTGGGTGATGCGGATATCAAAGGTAGTAACAGCCTTCTCTTCGCCGCCATCCCGGCGGGATACATACAGCCCGGGCAGCAGCCGGGTATGGTCAATCCGAAAGGATTCTATTCTTTCCATAAGCTCCTCCATTGCCTCATGAAGAGGCTTTTTTATTTTTGCTGAAAGTATACGCGCCAAGTGTATTCCCCGTCATGCTCGGGCTTGAAATTCACCTTCCACACGCCCTTGCCCAGTTCTTGAGCCTCCTGGGCAATATCCCATCCATCGGGCGCGGCGCACAACACGCAGTAATCATCGCCGCCCACCACCTGGGAAACGCCCTCAATGCAATTTTCCGCCCGGATCCACTTAAAGGCCGTCACATCCACTGCGCCCATGGATACATGGCGGGTGGAAGCCAGGAACTGGGGATGGGGCTTGATCAGGCGGATCACGATCACCCGGGTTTCATAGGGTTCCAGTTCCAATTCCATAGGGCCGTCCATCACGCCCAGATATTCATCTCGCCAGAAATCATAGGCATGATAGCGAAGCCCGTCATCCTTATGAAGATCCCTTACAGGGTCCACCGTGTAGTGCTTCTTTTCCCCGTAAAGATTATACGCCGCCATCAGATCCCAGGAAAGATACCCAAGGTCCACCCGGGTATGGATCATGCCCAAGGGCGACTGGCGCTTCACCCGGCGCATTTCCAAAGGATGGGCGGCAACCGGGGGGATGCATTTTTTAAGAATTTCCATCCGTTCCTCGGGCAGCCGTGTCAAATCATCCCCAAGCGTAAAGGGCAATCCAAGGAGGGATACCAGGGTGGCTCGGGTGCGCGCCTGATTGATATCGTTGAATTCTTCCCGGATGATCACATTATCCGCATCGCAAAGAATGGCATTGCGATGGAAAAGATAGGTATCATACAGTCGGTCCAGGCCGTTTTTCAGAAAATCTTCCCAGTTAAAAATATCGCCGCCGATGCGCATCGCGTCAAAGGAGCCGATGGCCAAATCCTCCTCCCGCTCCCCTTCCCCTGCGCAAAAGAGCATATAGGTGTGATCTCCCAGCACTTCCCGGGCACGACCGAATGCCTTTTTCATGGCCTGGCGAGTGGAAATTTCGGGATCATAGCGTTTTTCCTGCCAAGCGTCCTGAGCATCGGCGCATGCGGGCAGTTCATCCCACTTGATGGCCTCATATCCCCATTCCTTGGTTTGATTGATCATCCGGGGCAGCACACGCTCCCCAAACGCCGGATGGGTGATATCCAATTGATACTGGCCGCACCAGATGGGCTTTTGATGGAGCACAAGGCCAGGGTTCTTTTCCAGTTCTTCGTTATAGGTAGGATCACAGGTGGGGCCGATCCAGAGGGCAGGCAAAAAGCCCAGCTTTTTGATTTCATCGGCCACGTGCTTTAGCCCTCTGGGATAGGCCACGGGATCGGGGTGGAACATATCCGTACCTGGCCGATCCAGCCCGGTAAATTCCCGGTGGCACCATTCCCAGTCCACCCAGATCGTATTGGCTCCATAGCGGGCCAGATGCTCTTTCTGCACCCGGGCGTTTTCCAGCACCGTTTTTTCCCCGGCGTTAAACTGCACCGCGTACCAGCTCATCCAGCCAACAGGAAGATCCTTCCGGGCCGCCGGGCCCAGGGGCTGATAATCGATATGATACGTGCGGCGGAAAAAATCCTCCTGCAAGGTAAAATGCAGATGCATGCTGTAATCATGGTGGCAGGTCTGATAGGAAAAGCCATACCGGGCCTTTTTCAGGTCAAAGGCGATATTCTTTTTCCCCAGGCCCCGCAGCGTCAGCGCCGCATCCTTTTGCGTATCAAAAATCGTATCGCACCCAGGATAAGAAGCATTGCCTACGCCGCTGCGCAGAATATCATCCTTGCCCTCCAGGCGCACGGAGTGAAGATTTTCCACCTTCGTAAGGCCCATGGGCAGTGTGCCGCCAAAGAGATAATTGGCGCTGGCGTCGCCGCCTATGCGAAGAGACGCCCCTTCGTCAGAGAGCGTAACGCTCATCACCAGATCCCGCCGGTTGGCCCGGTCCCCGCGAAGGGTTATTTCCACGCCGTTTTTAAGCCGCTTTGGATCAAAATCATACTCCTCCAGGGCATACTGCTCCCCGGCCATGGAGGTGATGCCCTTTAAAGCCACATGCTGGGCCACAGGGCCGATGCCCTCATAAAAAAGCACAAATTCTTTGGCATCCTCCTGCCAGGACACCGCCCATTTCTTTAACTGCACGTACATTGCCGGATACACCCCTCTAATAAAAACTGATATTCCGCGTTATCATTACCTGTCCTATGCCTACGCTCAGCATACATCGATTATACTCGCTTTTCCCGAACTTGTCACCCCTTTTCGAGCCATCTGTTGCATCTCAATCCATAATATGCTATACTAAAATAAATTAAAGTGTAAATAACAGCAAGGAGTTTTATGCAAAAATGTATCAAATCAGCAAATGGGGAAATAAGCCCACCCTGACAATAGAAGGCCAAAAAACAGCGCCCGTTTTATACGCTCTCAGCGATTTTCCCGCCGCTGCAGCCAACACAGCCTATGCCCAGAAAAATATTGCCGCCTTTTCCAGAGCAGGAGTTGATTTGGTGGCGGCGGACATCGGGCTGCACCTGGGCTGGCGCAAAACCGAGCCCTTTGACACGGATGGATTGATCTCAGAATTATCTGCCGTTTTGGACGCCAACCCCAACGCCCGCATTCTTTTGCGGCTTCACATGAACCCGCCCTATTGGTGGATGCGGGATCATCCGGAAGAATGCATCGTTTACCGCACGGAGGAGGGAGATCTGCCGGGAATCGATAACGGCGAACAGGATCGCCTGATCCGAAACGATCATAACCTGCATCTTCGGGTGAGCCTTTCCTCCCAGCGGTGGCTGAAGGAAGCAGCGGAAAACATGGAAATTTTCCTCCGGGCGCTGGAAGGCACCCCCGAGGGCGATGCGCTGATGGCACTGCAGATAGCCTGCGGCATCAATGGAGAATGGCATCAATGGGGCTGTGATGTGGGGCTTCCCATTCGGGAGCGCTTTCGCCGCTATCTGAAAGAAACCTACCAAACGGAAGAAAACCTGCGCCGAGCCTGGAAAGATCCTTCCGTCACCTTTGAAACAGCGCGCTTTTCTCCCGAAACCTTCCAACCGGCAGACGATGGCTGCTGGCTGGATCCACGGCAGTCCCAGCGCATCATCGATTCGCAAATGTGCATTCAATTAGCTCCGCCGGAAGCGATTTCTTATTTCTGCCGGGCAGCCAAAAAGATAAGGCCGAATATGCTCTGCGGCGCATTCTATGCCTATTATCTGGGCACGGGCGGCGTCATTGGCGGCCATCTGCTGCCCAAAATGCTGTATGATGATCCCAATGTAGATTTTCTTTGTGGCCCTTTCTGCTATTATCCAGAATCCCGCAAAAGTGAAGGAGCCACCATCCAAAGAACCCTGCTGGAATCCCATCGGCTCCGAAATATGCTGTGGCTCACCGAAATGGATCAGCGTCCCGTAGGGCTGGAATATTGCGATGGAGGCGACCCCGCTTATCTGGATGAAACGCTGGCCATTCTGCGCCGCTGCGTTCTGCAGCCGCTGCTGGCCGGAGAGGGATTCTGGTATTACGATCACCGGTTGGTTCCCAGCATGGTGAAAATGCTGGGCGGGCGCGTGCGCTCCAATGGCGCCAGCATTTACCGAAAAACCGGCTGGTGGGAAGCGGAATCTTCTTTAAAGGAGATCGCCCGGATTCAGAAATTGGCGCAACAAATCGCAGAAACCCCTTATCAGGGCGCGGCAGATGTGCTGCTGGTATATGACACCTACAAATTCTGCCGCACTCAATCGGGCGAGGAAACGGTGAAACTTCATCACGCCCTCACCCGCAGCGGCGTGGTGTTTGATTGCATTTACGAAAGTGAATTGGCGCTGTGCGAGTTGGAACGGTATCGGTGCGTCATATTCGTCAACTGCCATCAAGTGACACAAGCCCAACGGGCGCTGCACAGAGCCTGTGCACAGGGCCGCATGGTGATCCATCTGGACGGACACGGCTATTGCGACGGCCATTCCCTGGATGAAGAAAATCTGAGCCGGACCGTGGGCATGGACATGGAAAAAACAGAAGCCGCCCATTTCCTTCTGGCAGATGAAGAAATCTCACTGAATCCCGCCTGCGCTCCCTGCTTCTGCATTACCGACGACCAGGCAGAACCCCTGGCCCGCTATGATAACGGCAAAACAGCCGTTGCAATCAAAGGAAACGACGTATACATTCCTGTGCAGTATGTGCCCCAAGCGCTGGTCAAGCCGCTGATGCAGCGGGCAGGCGTGCACATCTGGTGCGATTCCGATGAACCGGTGATCGCGGGCGCAGGCTATGTGGCCGTCAATTGCCAGCGGGCAGGCAAGCGCAATTTGTTCCTCCCCAACGGCCGCGTCATCCCCGTTGAAAGCGATGGGTATCTTACCCCAGTATTCCGGCTGGATACCGGAGAGCAGGTGCTCTGATTTCACCTGGCATACATGGATTGCCCCGGTTTGTACAGGCCGTACAAGCCGGGGCAATTGATTATTGGGCTTTCTTTTTCAGTTCTTCATATTCAGCGTTAAGAATATTGATAAGCAGTCTGTCCGCCGCCGGATTGATATTCAGGTTTTCCAAAAGCCGGTACGAATTGAGCACCAGCGCACCCTTGCCCGTCTGATACCGGGCCAGATTCATGCCGCCGATATAGCCGTCATCACTGGGCCAGCCGGTGCAGAAGCTGGTAGCCGCCACGCTTTCGGCATGGCAGCCTTCCTTTTCTTTAAAATAGGCACCGCAGGAAAGCTGCAGGGAATATTCCCAATCCATAAGTCCCGTTTTCATTCCGGCAAAATAGGGATGATTCCGTTTGAGCAAATATTCCTGATGATAGAGCCAGTCTGTGGAGCGTTTGGCATGGCCGGGCCACTGGGTGATCTTGTTTTCCAAAGGCCAATAATATCCCAGTTCTTCCTCGGCGGCCGGATTCCCGTCTTCATCCATCCGCTTGGCCAGGGCAAATCGGTCTCCCAGCACCACGCGGCAGCCCATTCCGGTAAGCTTGTTGATCCGTTTCCAGACTTCTTCCTTTTCTTCATCGGCAAGCTTGCCCACCAGCACCACGGCGGGGCCATCAATTGCTTCTGCCTCCACAATTTTCACGCCCTTGCGCTCAAGCAGCGCCTTTTCATTTTCCGAAAGGCCGATGCCGCCCACGCAAGGAATCGCTGCTTTCGTCCTTGCATCATCGGATACATAGAATTTTAGGGAACCGCCAAATGCCGCCGCGCCCTCCAGGATTTCCGCCCGCATGGTGTATTCCCCTTCCGGCAGGTTCAGGCTTAGCTCCTTCTTGAACACCGGCACCGCGAAGGAACGGGTATCTTCTTCCGTCACGAAAAGGGTCAGGTTTTCTTCATATACGACGCCTTCCTTTCCCATGATACGCAGGCCAATAGGATACGCCCGATTTTTCAAAACATGCTCATTGCCCAGCACCCCTTCCACGGTAAAAGGCTTGCCGGAATAAAGGTGGGTATCGCTTACAAAGAGGCACCAGCGAAGGGGGGCAAAGCCCTCCTGCAATGTATCGGCAATGCCCGCTTTCCATTCCCGCATCAGGGTCCATAGGCCTTCCCCACAAATGCTGTGATCCAGCAGCCCCGTCAGGCTCAGGCCGCAGAAATTGGGATTGGAGCGCACCAGATCAAATTGCAAGGAGCGGTGGCGGTTGTGGAGGCGGTGGCTTTCCTTCATAATATCGATGGGGAAAGCATATTCCCTGTCCATGCCATAGAGCTTTAAATCATCCTCAAACTGCTTGGCCATATGCCGGATCATTTTCACATCCGGCATCCGTTCATCGGCCTCCATTTCTTCGAATTTTCTTTTCAGCCAGATCACATCAAAGAGGCTGCCCACCCCATATTCGGAAAAGAATATCGGGCGGCCCGAATCATGCCCCATGGCGCGGATCGCATGCATTTCTTCCTTGGTGGTGGGTTGCGCCGGATACATATGTCTATCGCCCGTACGTGCCCCCGCCCCGGCATTGCGGATAGGCTCAACAGGCTCCTGCGGCAGCGATTCATCTTCCGCCCCCCACAGGCACTCCCATTTCCGGGAATAGGGATTGGAAAGAGAGCCCGTGCTCAGATCCTTGTCCCAGCGGCCGCTGCTGAACAATACCAGCCGGGTTTCATCCAAATCCCGAAGGGCGGGCAGCACTTCCCTGGCCACCTTGCAGCAATCTCCGTAGGGCGGAATGGCATAGGTTTCATTGAGCAGGCCCCACACGGTCACGCAAGGATGGCTGCGATCCCGCTTCACCAAGGTGAACAGATCATATTCATAAAACTCTTTGGCATGTTCCCCATCCTGCTGAAGCCAGGAGGAAACCGGCTCCTCATACACCATCAGGCCCAATTCATCGCAATAATCCAATTGCTCGGGCAGTGCGCCGCCGGAAATAAAGCGCACCATATTAAAGCCCGTGGATTTGGCCATCACAAAATCCTTGCGCAAAAGCGCTTTATCCCGCACGATATGATGGGTGGATTCGGGCATGCAATTGCCGGTATGGGAGCAGCGCAGGAAAATACGCCGTCCGTTGAGATAGAAATAGCCATCCTTTCTTACTTCAAAGGTACGGAAGCCGCAGCGCTTGTTCACAGCATGCATCGTGTTTCCAGCGGAAACCATAGCTTCCATCACATACAAGTTGGGATCATCCAGATCCCACAGTTTTACATGAGCAATGGGAATTTTCCGGAGTATTTCCGTTTCCCCGCAGGGGGCGGTAAAGGAAAACACATCCTCCGCCTGGGCACAGCCCTCCCTTTGCTCCCCGGCCAGCAAAAGCAATTGCCCTTCCACAGGCCTGTCATAATCATTGACCACCGTGCACCTGGCCTCAATACAGGAGGTTTCGGAATTCCCGTAAAGATACAGATCTTCGATCCGCAGCCGGGGTGCCCGCACCAGCTTCACTTCTCCGGACAAACCGTATTCATTGTAGCACCAGCCGGGCCTTAGCCCCTTGGGATCCTGGTTTCTATGGGGAATCTGCCAGAAATCATAGCCGTCCACATCCTCTTCATAGGGCTTGGACACCCTCACGCACAAAAGATTTTCTTCCCCTGCAGGCAACAGATATTCGCTTGCGTCAAAGGAAAAGGGATTTTCCGTCCCCCGGTGGGTGCCCAGCAATTCCCCATTTAGATATACTTCGCATAGCCAGTCTGCCATGCCAAAGTGTAATTGCACCGCATAATCGGCATCCGGAGCCAATTGAGTCACAAACCGCTTTTCATACCAGGCCACCCCCTGGCAATTGGGCAAAAATAAATGCACAAAGCTGGGCACATAGGCGTCCACTGCATTTTCCTTGGGAATCCCCAGATACCATTGTTCATCCCTGCCCATATTCTTTGCATCATGGGCCAGCTGCCAGCCGGTCAAAAGGGGCTGAGAAGGAGCAATTTTACGCATATACATATCTCCCTTTTGCTATTCGTTTGGATGTCAGCGCCATTTTATAAAACGCCTCATTCTTTGTCAAGGGTGCTTTTCACCAGATAATATGCAATTTTCTGCATCTTCCCGCATTTCCCATTCCATGCATTCCCCTTTACAAAAAAATTTTAATATTTTTGCAAAAACCCCTTGCTTTTTTTCAAAATATGGTGTATTATATCACCGTTGTCCACGCTGATATAGCTCAGCAGGTAGAGCGCATCCTTGGTAAGGATGAGGTCCCCGGTTCAAATCCGGGTATCAGCTCCAGATTGACTCCTCTGTGGGACCACCCGCAGAGGAGTTTTTCGTTGTATATCAAGGCTTTCGGGGTTTTGTGCTTTTTCGTGCCGGATGGATGGTTGGCTTTGCAGCCAGCTAATTTTCATCCGGTTTTTTGTGTTTCCAGCTAATTTCCCGCTCGCTGTAGGCTGTATATAGTTATCAAGAGACTGTATATGCAGCCTGTCTTGCTAACCATTTTAGCTAACCGCCAGAAATTTTTATATCACGCGCTGCGTTCTGCACCAAGTGCACCCATCAGCAAACGCTCCACAACCTGACGCCTCAACTCAGGATTTTGCTGAATCCGATCCAGTAGGCTGGAAACATCTGTGGAAGATTCTTCGACAGAT
>SVGW01000065.1 GCA_015056125.1 Clostridiales bacterium
AGGGAAGCGCTGCGCACCAATCGGGCGCTGTTTGCTGCGATTGAAGAAGGATGCCGGGGCCTTTTGCCGGATGGATGGGCCGCCCTTTTGGAAACCCGGGATGACGTAAACGAAATGCTTTCTCAGGATGACAGCATTGATCTGATCATCCCCAGAGGAAGCAATGAATTTGTGAAATATATTATGGATCACACCCGCATTGCGGTGATGGGCCATGCGGAAGGCCTGTGCCATACTTATGTGGACGCCCAGGCTGATATTGCCCTGGCTGTAAAGGTGGCGGTGGACGCCAAAACCCAGGCCCTGGCGGTGTGCAATGCCACGGAAACGTTGCTGGTGCACGAAAAGATTGCGGAAGAATTTTTGCCGCCCTGCGTGAAAGCGCTCCGGGAAAAGGGCGTGGAAATCCGTGGGGATGAAAGGGTGCGCAGGATTGTGGATTGCATCCCGGCCACGGAAGAAGATTGGGCGGCGGAATATCTGGATGCCATCCTTTCCATTAAAATTGTGGATTCTCTGGAGGAGGCCATCGCCCATATCAATCGCTTTGGCTCCCATCATACCGATGCGATCCTGACCCAGGATGAGCAGGCAAAGAAGCGCTTTCTTTCCGGGGTGGACAGCGCAGGGGTGTATGTGAATTGCTCCACCCGCTTTGCCGATGGCTTCCGCTACGGCTTTGGGGCTGAAGTGGGCATTGCTACTGGCAAGCTTCACGCCCGGGGCCCGGTGGGCCTGGAAGGGCTTTGCACCTATAAATATTGTCTTCTTGGCAGCGGGCAGACGGTGGAAGAAACGATAAAAGGCGAAATCCGCTATACTCATAAAAATTTAAAATAACGGATGCAAAGAGGTGCTTTACAATGCTAAAGCGTCTGTACAGAAAAAGCAGATTTGCGGTGCTCTTTAATTTTTCCGATGAGAAAGCCTTGGGCCGCACGGTGATGATGACTTCATCCACCGTGATCAATGTGATTTCCCTCCTCACCGGGGGCCTGTTTTACACTGCTTTTCTCATGATGAACGGGATCAATCTGGTGAATATCGGCATCATCACTTTTATCCCGTATATCGCCAATTGCTTCAGCATTTTCAGCCCCAGCATTCTGGAACGCTTTCCCAAGCGCAGATGGGTGCTGGCGGGGGGGAGAATCGCTTATCATACCCTGAATCTTTTGGCCATTACGCTGATGCCTCTTTTTGTCAGCGATCCTGCGGGCCGGGTGGTATGCTTTGCTATCCTCACCTTTGCCGCCAATATGATCGGGGCTCTTTTTGGCAGCGGCTATACGGCGTGGCACCTGAATTTCATCCCGGACAGCATCCGGGCGGAATATTTTTCCACGGAAGCCATGATCGCCAATTTTATTTCCGGCGGCGCGGCGCTGGCCTCCGGCCTGATTGCGGATGCTTTGGCTGCTTCTCCTTATAAGGATACCATTGTGATCCTGTTTCGCTATATCGCTTTTGCCCTGGCGGTGTTTGAGGTGTGGGCGCTGACCAGGCCGGAGGAATACCCCTATAAAAAAACGGCGGATAAGCCCAAATTGCGCGATATCGTTATCAAACCCCTTTCTCAGCCTAAATTTCTTCTTACCATGCTGATCATGTTTCTGTGGGTGTTTTTTGCCAATATTCCTGCAGGTGCGCTGAATTATCATTTAATCAATACCGTAGGGGTGCAGTATACCTTCATTTATGTGATCAATCTGTGCTATCCTTTTTTCCTGCTGGCGTTTACGCCCTTATGGAAAAAATGGCTGCAGAAATGGGGATGGCTAAAAACCTTTGCCTTTGGTGCGATCCTGTGCTGCCCCACCACCCTGATGTATTCTTGCATCACATCCCGGAATTATCTGTGGCTGTATACGCTGATGTATCTGTGCCGCCATTTTCTGAGTGTGGGGGTGAATACCACCTATGCGAATCTGCCCTTTATCAATATGCCTTCTGCGGATCAAACCAACTATATTGCCTTCCACACGTTGGCGATCAATGCGGCGGGATTCCTTGGCATGATGGCGGGCACCTGCTTTATCGGCGCGTTTCCGCAGATTATACTCTCTCTTGGCGGCATGGAATTTAACAATGTGCAAATCCTTCTGTGGGTGAAAGCCTTTGGGGAAATGGCTGTGCCGCTGCTGCTGATGCTGCTGCTTCCTAAAATTCAGCCCGTCCCTGTATGAAAATTCGGATGCGGTGAAATGACGCCGCATCCTTTTTCTTTCCAAAGAATTTACACCTTTCTTTCCTTCCTGGCATGGACGAAAGAAGGAAAACTGTGCTATACTAAAAAAGATCAGAAAAGATAGGGAGTGATGGGCGTGTCGGTGGATTGGTATGAATTATTGGCGATGCTGATGCGCTATGTTTTTGTGGCCATCGGTATTTTAATTCTATGGCGGGCCTTCTGCTGGCTGCGGAGGGACGCCCGGGCCTATAAAAAAGAAATGCGCTCCCTGCCCGATGCCGGGCTGATTGGCGAAGTGGTGAATCTTGCCACGGGAAAAAGCCAGCCCCTGCCAAGGGAGGGAATGATGGGCTCCTCCCGTTTTTGCGATATTCGTCTAAAGGGAGCGGGGGTGCGGCGGTGTCATGCCCTTTTTGCCTTGGAGGAAGGCAAGGGATTGCAGGTGATTCCTCAGCGGGGCAGCAGGGTGATTATGGCGGGCGTGGAACTGCGCGGCCCGGCCCATGCTTTGCACGGAACGGAATTGCAGTTGGGAAATGCCGTAGTGAAGGTGCGGCTGTTTGCAGGGCTGAAGGTGCCTCATCCTTCTCAGTTCCAGGTGGATCAAAGCATGTATGATGAGCAGGAAGCGGATGCGCCCTGGCTGGAGGAAATAGAGGATGTGCCCTCGCCTTTTGGCGTGACGTATGCCCAGGAGGAAGCGCCCAGGGCCCCGGAAGCATATCAGGCGGCGGATGCTGGGCAACAATATCCTCAGCAAGCGCAATGGCAGCCATCCGCCCCCGTTATTCCCCAGGAGGAACCGGAAGACGATGAAGCGATTCCCTATCAAAGCCCTCTGCCGCAGCGCAGAAGGAGGAGCGGCCGATGAAGGAAAAACATAGAAAAAAGCGCCGGGATCCATATCGCCTGCTGCTCAGCGCCGTGATGCTCTTTTATTTCCTGGGCTTTTTTATGTTGGGCATCAAGGATGGAAATTGGGAGAGTTTTTTGCTTTCTCTGGTGGTGCCGGCCATTATTTTTGTAGGCACGGCGGGAATCCCCAAGCTGTTCCCGGCGGATAAGCTGCTTTTGTCACTGACCAATTTTCTTTGCGCCCTGGGGGTGTTGGTGCTCTATCGGCTCAGTCCCCAGCGGGGATTATCCCAGGCCTTTAATTATGGCGTGGGCGTTGGATGCATGGTTTTGTGCACCTTGGTGGTGCGCTATTGGCGGCATTGGAAATGGGCCACGCCGCTGATGATGGGGGCCAGCTTTTTTTTGCTGATGCTTCCCCTCGCTATCGGCACGGAAAAAAACGGCGCCCAGAGCTGGATCAGCTTGGGCGGTATGTCCATGCAGCCCAGCGAAATTGTGAAGCTGGCGTTGGCTTTGAGCGTATCTTATTTGCTCTCCCGGCGCAGAGTGGTGCTTTCCATCCTGTTTGCCGGCGTATGCCTGCTGATTTTGATGCTGCAAAAGGATCTGGGCACGGCGCTTTTGTATTACGGCGTCACGCTGATTTTGCTCTATGCCGCTACCGGCAATAAGCCTTTGATCGGCGCCGGGCTGCTGGGAGGCGCGGGCGCAGCGGTGGTAGGATATCAGATGTTTGCCCATGTGAAAAGGCGCGTGGCCATCTGGCTGGATCCCTGGGCTGACCCTTCCGGCGCAGGCTACCAGATCGTGCAGAGCCTGATCGCCATGGTAAACGGCGGCGTGTGGGGGGTGGGCCTGGGACTTGGCAACGCCTCTGTGATTCCGGAATATTATAACGATTTTATTTTCTCCGTGATTCTTCATGAATTTGGGCTGATCTTTGGTTTGATTGTGCTTTGCATGTATATGTTCATCGTGATCAGGGGGAGCATGATTGCCCGGCGCTCCCGCACGGTATTCCATGCCCTGCTGGCCATTGGCTGCACGGGGCTCCTGGCGCTGCAAACCTTTGTGATCATCGGCGGCAATATCAAATTGATTCCTTTGACCGGCGTCACTCTTCCCTTCATCAGCTACGGCGGCACGTCCATGGTATCCAGCCTGTGCGTGATCGGGCTTCTGCAGGGGGTGGCCAGCCGCAATGAGGCCGGCGTGGATGAGGATCGGGCGCTGGCCATGCAGGGAGGCGAGCTGGAATGAAGCAAATCAGAAAAAATATCGGCCGCTTGGCGCTGATGCTTTGCATGCTTTTCGTGCTGCTTGCCGCCTATGGCGCCTACAGCATCATCACCCAGGGCAACCGCTGGTTTTCCTCCTCGGCCAATACCTATGTGCGATCGAAAAAAAAGAATGTGATTGCCGGAGATATCCTGGATGCCAACGGCGTGCTTCTGGCCACTACGGCCGAGGGAGAGCGGGTATATGCTGAAAACGAAGCAGTGAGAAAAGCAGCCGTTCATATGGTGGGGGATAGTGCATCCAATGTGAATAACGGCGCGGAATCCTTTTTCTCCTCGTATCTTTATGGCTTTCAGCAATCCTTTCTGGAGCGCCTCTCCTTCGCCGTCAAGGGCCAGCCCCGCATGGGGGATACCGTGCAATTAACCCTGGACAGCCGCCTGGCCGCTTATGTGGCTTCCATTTTTCCGCAGGGAAAAACAGGCGCCGTGGTGGTGGTGAACTATGAAACGGGCAAGCTTCTCACCAGCCAATCCTTTCCTAATTTTGATCCCATGAATATCACCGTAGAGGTGAAGCGGGATTCTCAAAAGCCCTTCTTTAACCGGGCTACCCAGGGCCTTTACGCGCCCGGCTCCACGTTTAAGATCGTTACCGCTGCATCCGCCCTGCAAAATATGCAGGATGCCACCGCCCGCGCCTTCCAGTGCACCGGGCAATTGCAGCTGGGAGAAAGGCTGATTACAGACGCAGGCACTGATCTGACGGCAGGGAAGATCACCCAGCATGGGCAATTGACCCTCCTTCGTGCCTTCCAGGTGAGCTGCAATAATACCTTTGCCAATCTTGCCTTGACGATTGGGGACGAAAACCTGAAAAAGACCTCGGAATCCTTTGGCTTTAACGATAATTTTCTCTTCCGGGATCTGGTGGTGGAAAATTCCTCCTACCCAACAGAAAACCGGAACGATGGTGAAATCGCCTGGACGGGGGCTGGGCAAAGCGCCTTGACGGCATCGCCTTTGCATATGTGCATGATCACCGCTGCCGTGGCCAATGACGGCGTGATGATGGAACCGAGAATTCTGGAAAAAGTGACGGCGGCCAATGGCACCGTGCGCACAGAATTTGTTCCCAGGATATACAAAAAGCCCCTGACGCAAGCCCATGCGGAATTGCTCACCGAATACATGCGCGCCGTGGTTACCGGCGGCACGGGCACGGCGGCAGGCATCAGCGGGGTGAAGGTGTGCGGCAAAACGGGCTCTGCCGAAATCGATACCCAGGAAAACACCAATGCCTGGTTTGTAGGCTTTCTGGATGAAGGGGATTCCCCCTACGCATTGGCCATCGTAGTAGAGGACGCAGGAGGCGGCGGCAGCGTGGCCGCGCCCATCGCCCAAAAGATTTTCTCTTGGCTTTTGCAAAATAATCCTGTGAATTAAAATGGTTCGCCCGCCCGGATGCGGTTGCATTCAGGGCGGGTTTGCGTTATAATAAAACGGATACGGAAAGAAATATGCAAAGAAAGAGGATAGCACAGATGGAAGGCGGCAGAGAGGAACAATACTCCGTTGGCAAAAGAGCCTGGCGGGCATGCCGGCGTAATCCCAGGCTACTATTGGCCATGGGGCTTTTCCATTTTACTTCCCGGGTTCTGGTGATCAGAATTTTGGCGCTGTGCACCTGGATTTCCCAGAATGACTGGCCGGAATTCTGGCGCTATGGGCTTTTTTCATTTGGCGCGGTGCTGTATATTTTTTGGCTTCTTCCTGCCCGCTTTGCTATGGGCGAAAGAATGCGGCGGATGGCAGTGGGTAAAAAGGCGCCTGAAGCCAGGAAGGGATATGCGTTACTTTTCAAGGCCGGGCTGATGAAGCTTGGCCGGGGAATTCTGTGGGGGCTTCCTTTTTTGATCGGCCTCTCTCTTTTCCTTTATGGCATGGAATATCTGCCCTATAACGACCTTGGCAAGATTCTGCAAAAATTTGTGCTCTTTGGGGAAGCTACCAGCGCCCGGGGGCTCATAGCAGTGTTGCTGCTGCTATTATTGCTGCTTTTGGCGTTTGCCTTTGGCTGGCGGCGGGATATGGCCATGGAATATTTGCCGGTGAGGAAATTGGGGCTGAAAGGCATGCGCCAATTAACCGGTAAGACCCGGCAGCGGGGAAGAGGGAAACTGCTGAAAAATACCTGCGCCAATTTCCTTTTTACGGTTCCTGCTGTGGCAGGGTGCGCACTGGTGCTTTTGCCTTATGCCCAGGAAAATATGCGCTCATCCAGCAATATGCTTCGCACGGTGCAAAGCCTTTTACAACTGATGAAGGAGCCTTTGCCGAATATTCAGCTTCTGTGGCTGGCGGCAGTGGCAGCGGTATTATATATGCCATTTTTCCTTTACCGGAAAATGCGAAATGCGGTGCTGGTGCAGGAACTGACCCGGGAATGGGATGACGGGGAGGATGGGCATGCGGCTTGATAAACTGCTGACCAACCTGGGCGTTGCTTCCCGCAGCGGCTGCAAGGAAATCCTGAAGGCCGGCAGAGTAAAAGTGAACGGGGAAACGAAAAAGGACGGCGCCTGGGCGGTGCCGGAGGATGCCAAAGTTTTCCTGGATGGAAAGCAGCTGGATACCCGGCTTTCCCGGCATCTCATGCTGCATAAGCCTGCCGGGGTGCTGACCGCCCGGGAAGACAATAAACAAAAAACCGTGATGGATCTTTTGCCGGGTGCTTATCATGCTCTTGGCTGCATGCCGGTGGGGCGGCTGGATAAGGATACCACCGGTATTCTGATTCTCACTACCGATGGGGAATTGGCCCATCGGCTGATCGCACCCCAACGCCATGTGGATAAGGTGTATGAAGCCAGCGTGGAGGGCGCACTGGATGAAAGCGATGTGATCGCTTTTGAAAAAGGCATTCCGCTGAAGGACTTTACCGCCATGCCTGCCAAGCTGGAAATTTTGTCGCCTGAAAAAGGCAGGGTGACAGTGCAGGAGGGCAAATATCACCAGGTGAAAAGGATGTTTGGCGCCAGGGGAAAGCCGGTAGTCGCCCTGCACAGGCTGTCCTTTGGTCCCCTCCAATTGGATGAAGGGCTTTTGCCTGGGGAATACCGGGAACTGACAAAGGAGGAGGAGGCTGCGCTCTACCGGGCGGCGGCCATGGAAAAATGAACGATCATTATTACACCTCATCTCCCACCAGCGAGCACCGCTATGCGCCCTGTGATTATGAATATAGGGGCTGCCCATTGCATTTCACTACCGATGCCGGGGTATTTTCCCGGGGAGAGGTGGACTTTGGCACCGATGTGCTTTTAAACGCCCTGCCGGATTCTCTGTACGGACGGGTGCTGGATCTTGGCTGCGGCTGGGGCGCGGTGGGCGTGAGCGTAGGGAAACGGTGGCCGGGCTGCACGGTGGTGATGGGGGATGTGAATGAGCGGGCCCTATCTTTGGCATCGCAAAACGCCCGGAAAAACGGCGTTACCGCCCAAACCGTGCAAAGCGATGGCCTTACCAATATTCCAGGGGAATTTGATTTTGTGATCACCAATCCCCCCATTCGGGCCGGCAAGCAGGTGATCTATGGAATGTTTCGGGATTGCGCCGGGAAGCTGAAGGAAAACGGGGAAATGTATCTGGTGATTAGGAAGCAGCAGGGCGCAGAATCAGCTATTAAGTATTTAAAAACTATCTTTGATGAAGTGGATACAATAGAAAAAAGCGGCGGCTTCTGGGTGATCCGCTGCAAGGGAGGAAAAAAGGATGAAGTTTGATAAGGCCTATTTTGACCACGGCATTGATCGCCGGAACAGCGAATGCGCCAAGTGGGACGGCGATATGATCGTGGAGCATGACAGCCTGCCCATGCAGGTGGCGGATATGGATTTTCCCTGCGCCCCGGCTATTCAGAAGGCCATATTGGAGCGGGCGGCCCATAACTGCTACGGCTACAGCAAATATATGCCCGAAGAAAAGGAAGCCCTGATTTCCTTCTGGCAGCGCCGCCATCAGATGAAGATTACTCCTGAACAGGTGATGCGCATTCCCTGCGTGATTGAGGGCATGCGCCTTTGCATTTTTTCGCTCACCAATCCCGGAGATAGCGTGGTGATTTTTACCCCCGTTTATCCCCCCTTCCATTATGCCGTAAACGAAACGGGCCGCCATCTGATCAGCGTGCCCCTTTTGCCCAATCGGGAAACGGGCCGGTATGATATGAATTTCGAGGGTCTGGAGGAAGCGCTGAAGAGCGGCGCCAAGATGGTGCTTCTTTGCAATCCCCAGAACCCCATTTCCCGCCTGTGGCGCCGGGATGAGCTGACGCGGGTATGCCAGATCGTGAAGGCATACGGCGCGATTCTGGTAAGCGATGAAATCCATGCGGATTTTGTATACGCGCCCCATGTATTTACCCCCATGCTCTCCATTGAGGAAGCTTGGGATTGCACCGTGATGCTCTGCTCTGCCAGCAAGACCTTTAACGTAGCGGGCCTTCAGCAGGCGAATCTGGTGTGCTTTAACCTCGATTTGCTGGAGGCTATCACCAAGAAAAATCAGGAGCTTCATATTACCAGCGGCAATATTTTTGCCCTTTTTGCCACCCGCGCCGCCTATAATGAAGGGGATGAATGGCTGGATGGGCTGCTTGAGTATTTGGATGAAGGGCGCAAGGTGCTCATGGAAAGCGTGAAGGAGCATCTGCCCAAGGCCGTGGTGCCCCCCATCGAGGCAACCTATCTTGCCTGGCTGGATCTAAGGGCGTATGGAAAAACCTGCGCTGAATTGACGAATCTTTTCCGGGCGCATGGGGTGGAACTGACTACCGGCACGGATTTTGATAAAACGGCGGAGGGCTGCATGCGCATTTGCTTTGGCTGCCCCCATGATATGATTCGCGAAGCGGTGCGCCGCCTGGGCGAAGCCCTGAAGGAGGAATAAGCGATATGGAACGGATTGAAAAATTGCTTTCCCAGTATCGGGAAGAAATGATGGAAACGGTGCAGAAATGGGTGCGCATTCCCAGCGTGAAGAGCGATGCCCTGCCCGGCGCTCCCTTTGGCGCAGAAGCCAAGCGGGCGCTGGATACCGCCATGGAAGATTGCCGGCGGATGGGCATGAAGACGGAAAGCTTTGACGGTTACGCCGGCCATGCCGATTTGGGAGAGGGCAGCACCCGGGAAGCTTTGGCCATCCTGGCTCATCTGGACGTGGTGCCTGCCGGGGACGGCTGGAGCCGGGATCCCTTTGGCGGCCAGCGGATTGACGGAAAAATCTACGGCCGTGGCACCGGCGATGATAAGGGCCCTGCCGTGGCGGCGCTGTATGCGATGCGGGCAGTGAAGGAAGCGGGCATTCCCTTAAAGCGCAAGGTACGCCTGATTCTGGGCTGCGATGAAGAATGCGGCTCTTCCGATCTGGCCTATTACATGACCCAAACCGAAATGCCCCGCTCCGGCTTTAGCCCGGATGCGGATTATCCCGTCATCAATATTGAAAAGGGCGGCTGCCATATTCAATTGCAGGGCAAGCTTTCCAAGGAAGGATTGCAGGTAAAATTCATGCAGATTGGCGAACGCCCCAATGTGATTCCGGGATTTGCTTCTGCCATCGTATACGGTGATGAAGCGGTAGCCAAGGCGGCGGAAGCGGCTGGAGAAAATCTGGGCTTTCCGGTAAAGGCCGAGGCCAAGGATGGGGAAGTGAAGATTGAAACCGTGGGCATCAACGGCCATGCGGCGTTCCCTTCTCACGGTCGCAATGCCATTGGCCAGATGCTGCTGGTGTTTAAGGAACTGGGCGCCAAGGGCGCGCTCCTTGATCTGGCTGAAGCCGTGGGCATGACCTATAACGGTGAAAATTTGGGCATTGGCATGCGGGATGATATTTCCGGCGAACTCACCTGCAGCCAGGATATTATCAAAATTGACGGGGAAACGGTGGAAACCCTGATGGATATCCGCTATCCCGTGCTGTTAAACATGGATGCTATGGTGGAATTGATCCGCATGCGCCTGCCTGATTTTAAGGTAAATGTGCTTGCGAGCCACAAGCCCCATCACGTGAGCGCTCACACCGAACTGGTGCAGGAATTGCTGGAAGCCTATCATGAAGTGACCGGCGGCGAAAAGAAAACCATCGCCATTGGCGGCGGCACCTATGCCCAGTCCATGGAGGAGGGCGTGGCCTTTGGCGCGCTGTTCCCCGGGGAAGTGGAAATGGCCCATCAGGCGGATGAATATATCAGCGAAGAATCCCTGTATCAGAATGCCCGCATCTTTGCCCGGGCCATCGTGCGCCTGGCCGGAGAGAAGGAATGAAGCTGAGCGCGGCATTCTTTGAAAAGGATGCCTTGGAAATAGCCCCCCAGTTGGTGGGCATGAAAATGTGCCGCCATTTGCCGGACGGCAGCATCCTTTCCGCCCGGATTACGGAAACGGAAATCTACCGGGGCGAAGAGGATTTGGGCTGCCACGCCAGCAAAGGAAAAACCAAGCGGAACGAAATCATGTATTGCCGGGGCGGCCATGCCTATATCTACCTGGTATATGGCATGCACTGGCTGTTTAACGTGGTGACGGGGCCTGAAAATATGCCCCAGGCGGTGTTGATTCGAGCCCTGGAAGCGCCCCTGAATGGCCCCGCCAAATGGACCAAGGCATTTTCCGTTACCGGCGAATTAAACGGCAGCTATCTGCCTCAAAATGATGAAATTTGGATTGAGGACGCAGGTGAGCATCCGCTCATCCGCACCGCTCCCCGGGTGGGGATCGATTATGCTGGGGAACCCTGGAAATCTATTCCCTGGCGCTTTATTGCCGATGAAGGAGGAAAATAATATGCCCCTTGCACCCATTCTGATGACCCCTGCTTACCGCTACGGCGCCATGACCCCCTGGGGGGGCGAAGGGCTGCGCACCCTGTTTGGCAAGAATATCCCGGATGAGCGCACCGGCGAAAGCCTGGAGGTAAGCGCCATTCCTTCCCTGGAAAGCCAGGATCCCGATGGCAACCCCTTGCCTGCGCTCATTGAAAAATACGGAGAAAGATTGGTGGGTACCTCCGTTTCCCATCCTTTTCCCCTGCTGCTCAAGCTCCTGGACGCCAAGGATACTTTGAGCGTGCAGGTGCATCCTGATGATGTATATGCCGCCAAGGTGGAAAATAAACTGGGAAAGACCGAGGCCTGGCACATCCTGGCGGCGGAAGAGGGCGCTGAATTAGTGTACGGCGTGGAAGCGGGTGTAACCAAGGAAGCGCTGATGGAAGCCTCTCAGGAAGGGGCAGCCGTGGAAAAGCTGTTGCGAAAGGTGAAAGTGAAGGCGGGGGATACCTACTATATCCCCGCCGGTATGGTGCATGCCATTGGCGCCGGGATCGTGCTGTATGAAATTCAGCAGTCCAGCGATGTCACCTATCGCTTCTACGATTGGGAGCGGAAGGATAAGAACGGCAACAAGCGGGAATTGCATATTCAGAAGGCTGTGGATGTGACGGATGTTACCGCTCAATTGGAAGCGGCCAAGGAAATTCAGCTGGTGCCCGGGCATTATCAGCTGCTGAAGGAAAAGTATTTTACGCTGGAGCGCTTTGAAGGGTTCAATGGCAAATTGGCCGCCGATCCCCGGCGCTTTGCCCTGCTTACGGCGGTGAAAGATGCGCATATTACCTGGCCTGATGGAAGCCTGATGCTTCCTGCAGGCTGCACTGCCCTGCTTCCTGCGGATGGATTTGATCTGCATTTGGAGGCCACTGCAGCGCTGCTTTCTTATCCAACTGCCTAATAAATTCACTAAAATGGTATAGAAATTGCCGAAAATGATATGATATTTCCCGTGGCTATTGATAAGCCACGGGGATTTTGATATAATGCTTGGGGGTATGAAAATGGAATTGATGGCACGGGCGCGGGCGTTATGCCCCGAAGCGAATATTCAAAGAGATATTCTACTGGATCGCTACACCACCCTGAGGGTGGGCGGCCCGGCGGATTATTTTGCGGAACCTGAAAATGAAGAAATGATTCTTGCGCTGCTTCAGGCAGCCAAGGAAACGGATACGCCTGTTTTGCTACTGGGCAACGGATCGAATTTATTGGTGAAGGATGGCGGTGTTCGCGGCCTGGTGATTCGCCTGGGAAAGAAATTTTCCGGTATCCAAGTCAGGGAAGACGGGCTTTATGCCCAAGCCGGCGCCCTGATGAGCGCTCTTTCTAAAGCAGCTCTGGAGGCGGGCTTTACAGGATTGGAATTTTCCCAGGGCATTCCTGGCACGGTGGGCGGCGGCGCGTATATGAATGCCGGGGCCTATGGCGGCGAAATGAGCCAGGTGATTTCCTCCTTGCGGGTGCTGAAGGATGGCCGTATACAGGAAATTTCTGCATCCCAAATGGAATTTGGCTATCGCCATACCCGGGCGATGGCGGAAGGCTGGCTGATCCTAGGCGCTTCCTTCCATTTGGAAAAGGGCGACCCCCAAATTATCGAAGCCAGAATGGCGGATTTTGCCGCCCGAAGAAAAGAAAAGCAACCCTTGGAATATCCCAGTGCCGGTTCCTTTTTTAAGCGCCCTGCGGGCTATTTTGCCGGCGCACTCATTGAACAGTCCCAGTTGAAGGGCGTAAGCGTAGGCGGTGCCCAGGTGAGCGAAAAGCACGCGGGTTTCCTGATTAACCGGGGGGACGCTACCGCCAAGGATTTTCTGGATCTGATGGCTCTGGTGCAGGAAACTGTGATGAAAAATTTCGGCGTAAAATTGGAAAACGAGGTGCGCATTCTGGGGAGTGAATTATGAGCTTTTCATCCCAGGTGAAGGAGGAACTCCTTCGTATTCAGCCGGAGAAGCACTGCTGCATGCTTAGCGAACTGAGCGCCATCACCCAGAGCTGTGCATCCCTGCGATTGGCGGGGGGCGGCCGGGTGAAGGTGGTGTATGAGGTGGAAAGCGCGCCTTTGGCCAAGCGAATTTTCCTGCTGCTGAAAAAAAGGATGGAAATTACCCCGGTGCTGGAATTTACCCGGTATAAACGGCTGGGCGGCAGGCGTGTATCCATTCTTACCGTGCAGGAGGCGGATAGCCGCCGCTTGCTCATTGCGCTTCGCATGCTTCGGGAATCGGAGCAGGGAGCGGTGTACCGGGGTGTTCCCCGGGCGGCTATGACCCGGCGCTGCTGCCGTGCGGCCTTTGTGCGGGCGGCCTTTTTGGGGGCCGGCGCCATTCTCTCTCCCGAAAAGGGATATCATGTGGAATTTGTTTCTTCGGGCAACCGAACGGAAACCCTGATGCGGATTCTGGAAAAGAGCGGCATTCAATCCGGCCTGGTGAAGCGGCGGGGGGATGACGTGGTGTATTTGAAAAAGGGCGATGATGTGGTTTCCTGCTTGGCGCTGATGGGCGCTCATCAAGCCATGATGGAAATGGAAAATATCCGCATTCGAAGGGAATCCAGAAATCAGGCCAACCGCGCAAGAAACTGTGACGAAGCGAACTTAAAAAAACAATTATCCGCCGGTGCGCGCCAGGCCCAAGCCATTACCGCTTATTCCTTGCAGTGCAGCCTGGGGGCGCTGCCCCAAAATCTTCAGGAGATCGGAAGGCTCAGAATGCTCCATCCCGAGGCGTCTTTGGAAGAACTGGGGCAAATGCTGAACAAGCCTGTGGGAAAATCCGGAGTAAATCATCGGCTGAGGAAGCTGATGGAAATCATAGATACGTACCAAAAGAATAAGGATGAAGCAAATGATCAAGTATGTGATGGATTTATCGGCGGTAACGCCACTGAACCGGATGCAAATTGAATACCTGGTGCATCTGGCGGGCAGATTTTCTTCCCGTATATTATTTGAGCATAAGAACCGCACCATTAACGGAAAATCTATGCTGGGCCTGCTTTCCATGGGCGTAACGGGGGATATGCCCGTCACCCTGATCGTGGACGGCGAAGATGAAAAGATCGCAGCCCAGGAAATCAAGAAGCTGCTGGATAATGGCGTGGCACCTCCCAAGGAAGCAACCGATGCAGAGGAATTGATGCAAAAAATCAAGGCGCGGTATGCCGAACTTTTGCAGGGCAATCTGGTGGGCATTTATCTTCACGGTTCTCTGGCGGCAGGATGCTTCCATTGGGAGTGCAGCGATATCGATTTTCTGGTGGTGGTTCAAAAGCCGCTGCCTGTGGAAAAAAAGATTGCTCTGATCGAGGCTTTGTATGCGCTTAAGGATGAAGCGCCTCCTGAGGGCTTTGAAATGAGCGTGCTCACGGCGGACGCCTGCATGGAAAGCGCGTATCCCATGCCCTATGAATTGCATTATTCCTCCCGCTGGGTGCGGGATTATGAAAGGGATCCCCGAGGCTTCTGCGAAAGAATGCATGGAGAGGATCCGGATTTGACGGCCCATGTGCTGGTATTGCATGCCTATGGCGAAGTGTTGCTTGGGCCCAGCATTCCCCGGGTTTTTGCTGCACCCAAGCGGGAAGACGTCCTCTGCGCCCTGCGCTATGATTGGGAAAGTGCGGCAGAGCATCTTCATGAAAATCCAGTTTATTATGTGCTCAATCTTTGCCGGGCCCTGGCCTATAGCCGGGAGGGACTGGTGCTCTCCAAGAAAGAGGGGGGGGAATGGGCGCTGAAAAAGCTGACCAAGTCCTACCAGGGCGTCATTCAGGCGGCGCTCAATGCCTATTGCGCCGGGCGGGATATGTTTTATGATCGGGAAAAGGCAGAAGATTTCTGCTACGATTCCGTAGAAGAACTGAGTAAATAAAAGAGCAATCAAAAAAGTGTCGGAAAAAATCCGGCACTTTTTGTTTATCTTATTTTTCTCCCCGCAGGCGGAGGAAGAGATCTTCAAATACGGCGTCCCGGCTGATCTGCCATACATAGCAAATCTGGCCCCGGCGGGGATCGAAGCTGTAGTGATCGTCATACTGGCAGATGGGGCTGCTTTCCGGACGATCCTGCATCATTTTGCCTTCATCATTGAGCAGCCAGGCGATGGTGGAGATATCCCAGATGACACGGCTCCAGGGCTTGCCCTTGGCATAGGATTCAGCTTCCTCGATGGTGTGATCGCACAGATAATCGCAAAGGGGATTCTGGCCTCGCAGCCAATGGATCAATTCATATTTTGTGGTGGTGAGGTGATCCACCACCCCGGCGCAGGGCAATTGCACCACAGGCGCGCCGCTGTTAAATACCACCCGGGCAGCCGCCACATCCTGATACAGGTTGAACTCCCGGGAATGGGGCCAATGGAAGGCATGGCCGCCCAACCATACAATCACCACGCGATCGGCGATTTCAGGGGCCATCAGCAGCGCGGAGGCCACATTGGTGATGGCGCCGATGGGCACCACGTACAGGGGCTTTTCAGGGGTATATTCCTTTGCAATTTCCGCAATCTTCCGGGCGGCATCGGAATCAACGGGTGTTTTTTCATCAGGCAAATATTCCGTGGAGCCGCGGTAGGTGTGGGGAATCATATCCTCCCGTTTGGCAAGCTTGAGTAGATTCAAAATTTCCTGATAGCTGCGTTCCATGCCGTCCGCCGGGCCGGTGGAATGGCTGTTAAAGAAGGGGGCGGCGCACAACGCCCGGATATGCAGTTTTTCAGGAGCATGCAGGGCATAGGAAATGGCAAACTGATCATCAATTTCGTTATAGGCATCCGTATCCAGAATCATGTCGATGGGGCCCTTGGGGCAAACAGGATATTGGCTCATAGGAGGAGTCCTTCCTTCGTTTTTTTTTTATTATAGCATGGAAAGCGAAAAAAGCAAGCATGAAAAAAGCCGCCGGAATACCGACGGCTTCAGACTGTCAAAAAACCCCTGGGATGCGTCGAAGGGCCGTATTCCGCGAGCTCAAAGGTCGCCTTGCTTCCTACCGGTCGCAATTCTCCCTTTCGCTCGATTCCTCCGCTTCGCTGTAT
>SVGW01000066.1 GCA_015056125.1 Clostridiales bacterium
CTTCCTCACCTCTGCCGTCCAGAATATGAAACGGATCGTCAAGGCGATCTTTTCTTGTTTTATTTCCTTTCCCTATGCTAAAACGCCATGTTCTCTCTCGAAAACATGGCGTTTTTCAGCGGTCTGAGAGCAGCTGCTTAGCTGCTCTTTTTTACCGGCCGGATATACTTCCAATAGCGCTTGCAATCATGATAGTAATAAAAAATTCTGCCCGGCGTCAGATCCAGGGAATAGCCGGAAGCGGCATAATCAAATTCCCGCATAGCCTTTTCTATCTTTGCTTCCACGGCCTTGCATTCCTTTTCATAATCAAAGGGCCCATGCTCAAATACCAGGTATTCCCCTGCTTCCACCTGCATAAGCTGCATTTGCGAAGGCACAGGCCCCCGATAATCAAGGAGCAAACGCACCCCGTAGCACTCCGCCAAAGGGATGCCCCAGCTGCAGATTCGCCCGGCAGGATCGTTTAAATAGCCCATGATCTGGCCGCTGAAGGGATCGCTGCTGTCGATGGCATCCAGTTTATCGGGAATGCTGTCCAGCAAGCCGCAGATGGTTTCGCAATCCTGGCCGGGAATTTGGCTCTGCTTCTGCCAAAAATCCCAATAGCCAATGCTTTCATAATTCCTGATATGCAAAAACTGATGGGCCGGAATGGTGACAAAATAGGTTTGCACCTCTCCTGCCGTCTCCCGGATACCAAGCTTCCCGTGCTCCGCCAAATAGCAATCCAGGGGCCTGATCACCGTGCGCAAGGGCATGGGCACAGGATGGCGTCGGTATTCGCCGGGAGTGAGGCCATAGGCTTCTTTAAATGAGCGGGTAAAGGCCTCTTGGGAAGAAAAGCCGAAATCCAACGCAATCTCCAGGCAGCCTTTATTGGTGTCCCGCAATTCTTTGCAGGCAAAGGCCAGCTTCCGCTGGCGCAGATAATCCCGAAACTGCATACCGGTAATTTCCCTAAATCTCCTGGAAATATGAGATTCCGAGCATTCCATCCGCCTGGAAAGATGCTCAAGGGTCACATGCTCATCACTTTTTCCCTTGATGCATTCATCAATCAAATCCACCATTGCCTGGATGCGTCTGTGCCATTCCACACCCATTCCTCCCTTCCTTCATGATTCTATCATATCAGAATCCGCCGCAGCGTGCTTGATTTTTCTTGCGCTCCACAAAAAAAGAGCGCTTTTTTATGAGCGCCCTGCCTTCTTATTTTGTGGTCAGCAAAAAGCCATCCAGATTATTTTTCCCGGATACCGTCATTTCTTCATAGCCGCAAAGCTCCATGGCACTGACCAAAATACTCAGCCCGTGGGGCATATGCACGGCCCTCTCCGGTGGCAGGCCCGCCACCTTTTTTCTCTCCTCCAGGGGCAAGCGGGAAAGCCGGCTCAACTGGCAACGGGCCTCTTCCAGCGTCACCTTTAGCCCTTCTGCATCTTCCCCATGCACCGTGCGGCCAATGGCAATCCCTGCTGCCGTGGTGCAGCTGCCCCCCAGGCCTATCAGTTTCTTCCCATGGGGATACTTTTCAAGCTGGCTTGCAAAAGGCATAAGCGCCGCCCGGGCCAGATCCAGCGCCCGCTCCGCATCCCTCTCATTTTCAATATCGCACATTTTCAGCAGCCGGGAAGCCCCCATCTGGGCGCTGGCCGCATAGGCGATCTGCCCCGCTTCTCCCCAGGTGAATTCCGTGGAGCCGCCGCCAATATCCATCACCAGGCAGCGCTCCTTTCCTGCCACGGCGCAAAAGGCCAGCCTCGCTTCTTCTTCGCCGGTAATAATCTGAAGGGATAGGCCGCAAAGCGCCCGGATTCGCGCCCCCAATTCATGGCCGTTTTTCGCATCCCGGGTAGCGCTGGTGGCAAAGAGGGCAATTTCCTCTGCCCCCCTTTCCCGGGCCTGCATGGCCATCCTGGCCACCGCCTGGGCGGTCAATTCCAGGCGTTCCCTGGCAATGCAGCCCTTTTCATCCAAGCCTAAAAAGAGCCGCGTTTCCTCACGGCCCCGATAGCTGTTTTTCAGTTCATTTCCCTGTTTTTCTGCCACCAGCAAACGGGTGGAATTGGAGCCGATAGCGATGGCTGCCCTGATCATTTTGCTTCCTCCAGCACGGTGGCTTCGGGCGTATCGTAAAGGGATTCAGGATTGGTAACCACAAAGCGAATTTCCCCCGGCATCAGATAGCCATAGAGGGATCGGGCCTTTTCAATAATATAGGAATCCGTATCCTTGCGGTTTATTTCCTGGATCATTTCGCTCTTGGTGGCTTCGGCACTAAGCTGGCGCAGCCGGGTTTCCTTGGCCACATCCTGCAGCACGGCGATATCCCCATCCAGCCGGTTCAGGGTGATCATGCCGCAAGCAGCGATCACAAACGCCGCCACCAGCACCGGAAAAAGCTTCATCCGTCTGCGCATGCCTCATGCCTCCCTATCTTTTGAAGATAAATTCGCCGCCGCTTTCGCATTTTCCTGCCGCTGCCGGCAGCGCACTCGCTTTTTTACAAATCGCCCTGCGCTTCCAATCACCCGGCGCAGCCCCATGGCATAAATGCCGCCTCCCAGCACGATCCCCAGAAATGCATACAGCCTCACCCGGCTTTCTCCGCTTACAGCCAGGGCCCCAAAGCACAGCGCCGCTCCCAGCGCACACCAGATGAAATCCAGCACGCCGCCCAGCCATCCTGGCCCGTGCCGCCGGATCAGGGAAAACCCATCATAGGCGATTCCCAAGGCTGCGCCGCAATACAGCAGCAGCAAAAAGCCACCGGTCTGCCCGGCCGTTTCATAAAAGATCATTTCCCGCCCCGGCGGAAAAGCCCGCGCCTGCTTTGGCGCTGGGTATAGAAGATGCCGTCCAGCCGCCCCTCCACCGTCAATTGCCCTTCTTCCAGCATCAGCCTGGTCACATGCAGGTTTTCTCCTGTCAGGGCAATTTCTCCGCTCTCGGTCATGAGGATCACTTGATTTTCATCAAAGGCCAGCACCTCGTTGATCCCCGTCAGCGCCGCCCGCTCCCTGTTTTCCAAAGCCAGGCTGTGTGGCCGAGCCGATGCTGCTTTTCCGTTCATTTCCTTTTCCATACTTTCACCCCCTGCATCCATTCTATGCAGCGGATGAAAAGAATATGAAAAGCCCGGACAGGCACTGCGCCAATCCGGGCTTTTTACATGCTTTGATAATCAGTTCATGCGATCCAGATAAGTGGTTACCTTGGCTTCTGCCACCCAGGCATCCACAGCGGCGGTGTAGGTTTCGGTCTGCTTGGTGGAAAGGGTTTCCTCTTCCAGCGTTTCCCGAACCGCATCCAGGGTGGCGGCGCCTTCTTCGATATCGGCGCTGTACTGAAGGATATGATAGCCATAGGTGGATTCCACAGGCGCGCTCACATCGCCCACCTTTTCCAGGGCCATACCGGCGGCAGTAAAGGATTCCACAAAATCAGTGAAGCCTTCGCAGATGGCGTACCCGATAGCGGGCATGCCGGCATCGGTGCTGTGCTCAGCCACCAGCGCATCAAAATCGGCGCCTTCAGCGGTAGCGGCGGCATAGATGGCATCCACCTTTTCCTTGATGTTGGCATAAGCGGTAGCAGTGGCATTTTCAGCGGCAGCCAGCGCTTCATCCCGGGCCTTCTTGGCTTCGTCCAGAGCAGTCTGCAGGGCGGCCTTATCGGCGTCCGCAGCGGCGTTGTCCAGGGCGGCCTGGGCTTCGGTGAGGGCAGTTTCGGCAGCGTTATAGGCAGCGGTGGTATCGGTGATGGCCGTATTATCTTCCTCCGTGAATTCCACCAGGATATGCTTCACATAGCGGTAGCCGGCAGGAGCATAATAGGCATCCAGGCCGCCATTCACATCGGTGCCATACTGGGTGGGGGTAGCGGTATAGGTTGCCCGATCCGCTTCCACCTTTTCATTCAACGCGGCGGTGAGCTCTTCTTCGGAAACGGTCACATCCTTCACCGTTTCATTTTCCAGCTTTTCGATCAGCTTGGTTTCGGTAGCGGTGAGGACAAAATCCTCCTTGCTGCCCAGGTTGTTATCCTGCACATACTTTTCCGCTTCCGCCAGCAGCGCATCGCCTTCCGCAGTGCTGGTAGAGAGATAATAGGAAGCCACCTGCTCCAGGAAAGCCTTGTAATTTTCTTCGGCAGAAGCGTTGATTTCGGCGGTTTCTTCCTCCGTCATCTGATCCAGGCCCAGAGCGATCGCCTTCTGCTCCGCCACCAGGGAACGGACGTAGGATTCGATCACCTGCTCCTGCAGGGTGGCCCGATCGGTGGTCAGATTCGCAGTCATGCCAAACATGGCATAGAGCTCATTCATGTATTCGTTCTGGGAAATCTGATAATCGATGGCACTATTCACTTCCGCCTTGGTGACGGTTTCGCCGTTGACGTCGATAATGATCCGGGCGTTATCCGCTTCCTGATCCACAGTTACCAGAGCACAGCCGCTCAGCAGCAGGGAGGCGGCCAGCAAAATCGCCAAAAATACTTTTTTCTGCATAAGGGGGACATCTCCAATCTGTTTTTGGGTTTACAACAAAATTCATTATACAGGAAAGTGGACAAAACAGCAAGCAATTTCTTTTGAAGATTGGCTGTTTTTTCCGGTTCTCCCTCAGTTTTTCCGGGGTTTCTTTTCCAGTTTCTTATACGAGCCATCCTCCTGCTGGAGATATACCTGATCCAAAGTGCTGCGCAGATTTTCCTTAAATTCATCGATATACTGCCTGCGCAGGGCTTCGTGCTCCGCAAGTTCCTCCGGAGTCAGGCCCACCGTTTTCCTTTTCCGCGCCAGTTCGTTGATCCGATCAATCTGATGCTTTTCCATTTTTTCACCCCGCCTTCCGCAGCCTGATGCCCAGATACATGGGCACAGAAATCAAAAGCACATACACCAGATACAGCAGATAGCGGTTGATCTCCGTGCGGTCAATGGCAAATTCCAATCCAATGCCAAGGCCCGCTACCAAGGGAATGGAGGCAATGCTGAAAATCGCCAGAGCCCGATGCTTTTTCATCACCCGCGCTGCGAGAATGATCACCGCCACGCCCAGCATGGCAATGGCCATTACGTGCTGCGCGCCCACAAATGAAAAGCTCATATGCCGGTCGTAGCGCAGGCTTTCCATCACGGTCTGCACACCGCCGTAGAGAATAAGGGAGAAAAGCAGGCTGTCCCCCGGGCGGCGCTTTTTACCAAGATCGTGAATGACGATCAAAGAAAGGAGCAGAGCAGCAAAGGATTCCAGAAGATATGTGGCCAGATACCAATCATATTCGCCCTCCACCGCCAGAAAGGAGCCCTTCAGCAAATCTCCAAGCAAAGGGCGGCTTACGCCAAATTCACTGAGGGTACCCTCTCCCAATCGCTCACAGGCGACAAAGAGCAGCATGGCCGGCACGGCCAATTCCGAAAGGCGCATGGCCTTTTGCCCGCTGATCTTCCCGGCCAGCGCCGCACCCAGCACGCCGCCCATCAGGGCGCCCGCCATGGAATAGCCCCCCGCCGTCATCAGGAAAAAGCCTTTCAGGGGCATCATGCCACCCAGGGACTGATCCAACAGGCAAAACAGCAGCCGGGACCCAATAAAAGCTCCCAGGATCATACACAGCGCACAAAGGGGCGCCGTTCCTTTTTTGAATTTCTCCCTGAGCAAAAGCAGAAACAGCACCATAATCCCCAGCGCCGCGCCTATGGCACAGTACAGGCCAAAGGAATATACCTCCATGCCCAGGAAGCTCAGTTTTTCCGCTTCATCCCACATCATCATTCATCTCCGGGAACAGCAGAAGCGAAATAGATCATATCGCTGAGGGAGCGCTCACTGCTGGACAGATCATTGTAATATTCGCCGTTATACACCATGGCCGCGGAGCCGCCGCCATCCAGGTTATAGGCCTCCATGCAGCCCAGGGAATACATAAAATCCGCCAGGCCCTGATGGGTAACGCCCACGGATTCGCCCCGGCCCTCGGCGATCACCATCACATAGCTGAGTTTTCCCAATTGGCCGATGGCCGCCCGGGGCTCTTTGCCGTTGGGATTGTATTTATATTCCGGATCGGTAGTAAGCAATTCCCCTTCCTTCACCAGAGCCGGGCCGAAGGTGAAAGCGTTTACGATGGTGTGCTCTCCATCCAGGAATTCATCCAGGCCCTGGGAGCGGATAAAGGTATGGAAATCGCCCTTTTCATCGATGATGAGGATATCCCGCAGCTTATTGCTCTTATTGCGCAGCTTCTGGCCCATGCGGTATTCAAAGCTGGTAGCGGAAGGATTATCCACAAAATTATCGCCGTTGATGGCCACGATGGCGTTATTTTTTTCCGCCATGGCCGCCACCCGGGCAGTGGTTTTGGAGGTGAGCTTCTTGCCGGCAATGGCCGTGCGAAGCTGGGTAGGAGAGGCGATTTCCACCCAGGCAATGCGCCAGATCACGCCGTTTTCCTCTCGGGTTTCCATCTGCACCCGGATGGATTCATCCTCATAGCCCGCCTCGGTAAAGCCGTTGGGATCGGGGGCGCAGCCGGGCGTAAAATCAATGGGCAGAGAATATTCGCTTTCCTCCACCACTACATTATCATCTTCGGCATAGGCAGAAGGGATCAGCCAGCCAAGCAGCGCGCCCTCGTCCCCGTCCATTTCCTCCATCAGCATCCACTGAGCCTCCCCCAGCATATAGGGAGCAGACAGCACAAAGGGCATGGAAAGCACCAGCGCCGCGCACATCAATACCAGTAAAATTCTTACAGACAGCTTCATCGTTTTCTCCTTTCAGGCAGAGACCGCATTCTCAGGGGGGAACACCCACACCCGCTGAACGCGATAGTTCAGGAAGAACAAAACCAGATCCACCGCGCCCTTGATCAGGGTGGGATGGATAAAGGGAAGCAGGGTCTTGAGCATGCTGACGGACAGCGCGGACACGATCATCACCACGCCGCACAGGATCACATACCTTCCCGCAGCACCGGAGCTCTTTTTCAGATGAAACACAAAGCTCTGATTGAGTTTGAAATTCACCGTAGCAGAACAAATGCGGGCAACGATGGCGCAAAGCAGGGTATTCATATCCAGGGTAGTGCCAAGGAAGGAGGCATGGGTGGGCAGGAAGGTGATCACCAGGCCCAGCAAGGTAAACAACAGCAGGTCCACAACCGTGGATACGCAGGAAGCGGAAATAAATTTAAAGAAATTGCCCAGCAGCAGCTTATAAATCCGCCAGGAATCCCGGATGGGATGGAAATGGGTGCCCTTATTTTCATCATGATACACAGTATCAATGGGCAAGGGACGCATGGGCACCTTTTTCACCGCGCAGTGGATCAGCTGGTTCATTTCATATTCAAAGCGATCGCCGGTCACGCCCAGCATAAAATCGATCAGGCTGCGGCGGAAGGCGCGAAGGCCGGTTTGAGTATCGGGAAGCCAGCGGCCATAGAGCACCCGGAATACGCAGGAGGTGATCCGGTTGCCCGCCCGGGATTTGGGGGGCACCTGCACGCTATTTTTGGAAAAATCCCGGGAGCCCAGGAGCAATTCTTCCTTTTCGCTCATTTCAGCGGCCAGGTTCAGGGTATCGGGCACGGTATGCTGTCCATCGGAATCGGCGGTAATGATGCCCTCTATGGCGGTGTGCTCTTTAATATAGGCAAAGCCTGTGCGAAGAGCAGCGCCCTTGCCCCTGTTTACCTCATGATGCAGCACCTGGCAGCGATCCCAAGTGGCGATCTCTTCAAAAATCGGCTGATACTCCTCCTTGGAGCCATCGTCCACCACCAGAATCAATTGAAATTCCGCCGCCAGCAAATCCTTCACATAGGCGGGCAGCCTTTCATCCGGCGATAGGGAGGGAATCAGCACACAGCAGTCCTGGGGTTTCATAGGAACACCCTTTCTTTGGTTTATAATGAAAATGCAGTATCCAGATAATCCAGCAGCAAAGGAGATAAATCCATCCCGCTGTGTTCCTGAAGAAAGGCCTCAAATTCGGCCCGAGTCACATAGGAAAAAGCGAATTTTTCCGTATAAGCGCGAAGAAACGCATCCGTTCCCTTGGGCAATATCTCATCCAGCGCCAAGAGCAGCGCTGCGCCCCGCCCATACACCACGGAGGAATAATCCGAAAATCCAGAAAAATAATCGATGGGGCTGCCCGGCGTGAGGGAACCGGGAATCAATTCCTGCATAGGTGCATCCACCCGATAATAGCGGAGGTTTTCAAAGCTGCCCTGCCCGTAGCGCTTTTCCACATAACGCAGCATGGCATATTCGCTCAGCGCCTCATCCTGCCAGGAATTTTTCACCTGGTCGGAGCCCACCAGCCCATAAAACCACTGATGAGCCGTTTCATGGGCGATCACCAATTCCAAAGTATCCTTCCGGCTTTCCAGATAATATCCTTCCCCCACCATGCAAAGCCCGGGGTATTCCATACCCCCAAAGGGAAAATCCACGCTGCACAGGGTATAGGCAGGATAGGGATAATCGCCATAGAGCGCAGAAAAGGTTTCAAGGGCCTTTTTCGCATCATTCAGCGCTCTTTTGGCCCCATCCAAAGTATCGGCATAGGAGTAAATCCAGGTATCGCCCTGACGTCCCTTGGCCACCTGGTATTCCCGGCTTATGCACAGCGCCACATCCCGGGCGGCCAGCATTTCTCCGCGCCAGGCCCCATCTTTTTCCTTTTGAAGATTGGCAGAGCAGGCGGGCACATAGCACTCCGGCATATGGAGCACCAGAGAAAAATTGGCGCATTCGCTGAGGAATGGATCGCCCACCGGGCTGTAGGGATCCAAGCGCCAGGCCCCGTTTTCGTATATAGAAAGCAGCGGGATCACATTGCCCAGCTGATATGTATCATCTACATATCCCGTGCGGTAGGCGCATTTAGGCAGAAAAGATACCGTGCGCAATTCCAGGGTACCCCTTTCGCCGGGAGCCAGGGCGGGAATGGCAATGCTCAGCGCGGTCTTTTCTTCATCCAGATAGCGATGCTCCACCCGCTCGCCATTCCAAATCACATCGTAAATTACAAGGAAGCCGGAGGAAAAGCCATCATAGTAGCAATCCTCATAGATTTCTGCCAGGGCGGCAGGGCTGCTCTCTTCCGTTTCAAAGGCGTTCAACCAGGTACGAAGCACCAGGCTTTGAAGGGGTTCGCCGGTATGATTCGTATAGCCAATGGTTTGAGAAATAGTCAGGGAATGCTCCTGATCATTCAAGCGCAGCGCCACCTGATAATCCGTCAGGCCCTCCGCGGCCGATAAAAGCGCGGCGCTTGGAGCGATTGGCTCCTCTTTAGCCCTTGGGAGCCAAAACAGAGCAGCCGCCAGGAAAAGCAATGCAAAAAGCACCACAGCCCCTGCTTTTCTAAATTGCGGCATTTTTATTATACACTGTTTCGCCGCCATTTTCCAGCCCCTTCCTGCATTCCATGAAAATTCATTCCTTATTATAACACAGAATCGCCCATCTTCCTTCCCGCAATTGTAAAAAAACACGAAACTTTCGCAAATTTCCCCGCTCTCCCACAGGAATTTCATGCTTTACAACCCTTCGCAAACATGGTATAATTCCGAATATCGCGATGAATGGGAACGCCTTCCCCATGCCCGATGAAGAGAGCCGTGCGGCCGGTGAAAGCGCGGACGGGAAAGGATGGCCGCTCGCCCGGGAGCGATTCCGTATTTTGCGGCGATTGGCGCACGTTACGCGCAAGAGTGGCCCGGAAACCGGGCAAGCAGAGTGGTACCGCGAAGTGATTTTTAAGCTTCGTCTTTGCGTTTTTGCAGGGGCGAAGTTTTTTTGTCTCTACAAAAGCTTTTCCATAATCCCCAAGGAAAAAAGGAGGAATACCCCCATGGAATTCAAGCCCTATAATCCTGCGCAGATCGAGCCCAAGTGGCAGAATATCTGGGAAGAAAAGCAGGCCTTTGCCGCTTCCGATGATCACAGCAAGCCCAAGTTCTTCGGGCTCATCGAGTTTCCCTATCCCTCCGGCGCAGGCCTGCATGTAGGCCATCCCCGTTCCAACACTGCCATGGATATCATCTCCCGCAAGCGCCGCATGCAGGGCTACAACGTGCTCTTCCCCATCGGCTGGGATGCCTTTGGCCTGCCCACCGAAAACTACGCCATCAAGAATAATATTCACCCCGCCATCGTCACCAAGCAGAATGTGGATCATTTCCGCGCTCAGCTGAAAAAGATCGGCTTCTCCTTTGACTACAGCCGGGAAGTGGACACCACCGATCCCAACTACTATAAGTGGACCCAGTGGATCTTCTTAAAGCTTTTTGAGCATGGCATGGTATTTAGGGATAAGACCCTGGTAAACTACTGCCCCGCCTGCAAGGTGGTTCTGTCCAATGAAGACAGCCAGGGCGGCAAGTGCGATATCTGCCACGGCGATGTGGTGCAGTTGCCCAAGGATGTGTGGTATCTGCGCATCACCAAGTATGCCGATCAGCTGCTGGAAGGTCTGGAAAAGGTGGATTATCCTGAAAACATCAAGCAGCAGCAGGTGAACTGGATCGGTAAATCCACCGGCGCTTTTGTGAATTTCGCGCTGGATGGCATGAATGAATCCGTGCAGATCTACACCACCCGCCCGGATACCCTCTTTGGCGTTACCTTCATGGTCATGGCGCCCGAGCATCCCCTGATCGACAAATATGCCCAGAAGATCGCCAACATGGACGCTATCTTGGCCTACCGGGAAGAATGCGCCAAGAAAACCGAATTTGAGCGCACCCAGCTCACCAAGGATAAGACCGGCCTGAAGATTGATGGCCTCGCCGCCATCAACCCCCTCACCGGCAAGCAGGTGCCCATCTTCATTTCCGACTACGTAATGATGGGCTACGGCACCGGCGCCATCATGGCCGTGCCCGCCCACGACCAGCGCGACTGGGAATTTGCCCATAAGTTTGGCATCGATATCGTGCAGGTGATCAAGGGCGGCGATATTGAAAAGGAAGCCTATACCGGCGACGGCGAAATGATCAATTCCGGTTTCCTCAATGGCTACACCAATAAGAAGGATTCCATCCAGCGGGTGCTGGAAGAAATCGAAAAGATGGGCATCGGCAAAGCCGGCGTGCAGTATAAGATGAAGGATTGGGCCTTCAACCGCCAGCGCTACTGGGGCGAGCCCATCCCGCTGATCCACTGCCCCCACTGCGGCGTAGTGGCCGTGCCCTATGAAGAACTGCCCCTGCAGTTGCCCGAGGTGCAGGATTTCCAGCCCGGCACCGATGGCAAATCCCCCCTGGCCCATATTGATTCCTTCGTGAACTGCACCTGCCCCAAGTGCGGCGCTGCCGCCCAGCGGGAAACGGATACCATGCCCCAGTGGGCCGGCTCCAGCTGGTATTTCCTGCGCTATTGCGATCCCCACAATGCCGATGCTTTCGCTTCCAAGGAAGCGTTGGATTACTGGATGCCCGTTGACTGGTACAACGGCGGCATGGAGCATGTGACCCGCCATCTGCTCTATTCCCGCTTCTGGCATCAGTTCCTCTACGATATCGGCGAAGTGAGCTGCCCCGAACCCTACATGAAGCGCACCGCTCAGGGCATGATCCTGGGCACCGACGGCGAAAAGATGAGCAAGAGCCGGGGCAATGTGGTAAACCCCGATGAAATCATCGCCGAAATCGGCGCGGACGCCTTCCGCATGTATGAAATGTTCATGGGTGCCTTTGACCAGGCCATTCCGTGGAGCACCAATGGCGCCCGGGGCTGCCGCAAGTTCCTGGATCGGGTATGGCGGCTGCAGGAAATGCTGGTTCCCGGCGATGAATACAGCAAGGATCTCAAGGTATCCGTGCATCAGACCATCAAGAAAGTATCCGACGATTTTGAAGCCATGAAATTTAACACCGCCATCGC
The DNA here is from genome assembly GCA_015056125.1 of Clostridiales bacterium. Lineage (GTDB taxonomy): Bacteria > Bacillota > Clostridia > Christensenellales > Aristaeellaceae > RUG563. The sequence continues at coordinate 11,909 of SVGW01000066.1, forward strand.
TCAGATGATGACGCTGGTGAATGAAATGTATCAGAAGGGCAGCGTAAACCACGCTGAATACAAGACGCTGCTTCTGCTCCTAGCCCCCGTATCCCCCCATATCTGCGAGGAAATCTGGGAAAATCAGGGCTACGGTGCCCCCGTGTATCAGCAGAGCTGGCCCGTATATGATGAAAACAGCCTCACCCGGGATGAAGTGGAAATTGCTGTGCAGGTGAACGGCAAGGTGCGGGGCAAATTGATGATTCCCACCGCTACCACCCGGGAATCCGCTCAGGAAGAATTGCCCAAGCTGGACAGCGTAAAGGCGCTGGTGGGCGACAAGCAGATCGTGAAGGTGATCTTCGTTCCCGGCCGCCTTTTGAACCTGGTGGTGAAGTAAATAATACGGAAGAACTGCGGGAGGAGGCTTTTGCGTCAAAAGCCCCCTCCCGCACCCTCCCGAAAACCGATCGGGGCACAGAGCTGGTCACGCTGTATCAGCAATGTGCCCCTGTTAGATTTTATCATTGTTTGAGGTACGCATGATCGATCACATTATCTGGGATTGGAACGGCACCCTCCTCAACGACGTGGAATTTGGCCTTCAGCTGGCCAACTGGCTTTTGCGCCAGTATCATCTGCCTGAAATGCCGGATTTGGCCGCCTATCACCGAAAATTTACCTTTCCCATTCGCGATTACTATCGCGCCATCGGCCTTGGGGACGATATTTTCCCGGAGGCGGCGGTGAAATGGATGAATAAATACATGGCGGAGGAGCACGTATGCCCCCTGCAGCCAGGCGCATTGGAAGTGACCCGGCTTTTTCAGGAAAAAGGCATGCGCCAGGTAATCATTTCCGCCTCCAAGCTTTCCAATCTGAAAAAACAATTGGAGGAGCGCCCCTATTTTGATTTTTTTGATCCGCCCCGGGGCCTGGGAGATATCTATGCCGGCAGCAAAATGGATATCGCCCTGGACTGGATGAAAAATTCAGGGGCAAAAAATGATTCCACCCTGTTAATCGGCGATACCCTCCACGACCGCGAGGTGGCCCAGGCCATTGGCTGCCGCTGCATTTTGGTATCAGGCGGGCATCAATCTCTTAATACCCTCGAATCCAGCGGCGCTGTGGTGGCGAAAAATCTCCGGGATGCAGCCCGGATCGCAGGGAGCCTGGAATAAAATTTTCCAAAAAATTTGTAGATTGCCCTTGACAGAGCGATGGAAGCATACTATAATATCCAAGGATTAGTTTTAGCTAACTAATCCTTACGTAAAAGAGGTGATTCGGATGAACCTGATGGCTGCCAAGGAAGGCGAAGAGTATATCGTGCGGGATATCGATACCGACGATGAAGAGATGAAATCTTTCCTTTTTTCTCTGGGCTGCTACAGCGGCGAGCCTATCACGGTGGTTTCCCGGCGCAGGGCTGGTTGTGTGGTTTCCATCAAGGATGGCCGCTATAATATCGATAACCAGCTGGCGCAGGCTATTATCATCTGATTCCATTTCATCCGCAGCTTTTCTGCGGATTCTTTTCAGGACTAAGGTTAGTTTTGGTTAACTTACAGGCTGCTCAACAGCCTGCACAAATACACACGCCAATGAGGAGGAAGCCACCATGCGCATTGCTTTAACCGGCAATCCCAACAGCGGAAAGACCACCATGTACAATGCTCTCACGGGCAGAAACGAAAAAGTGGGCAACTGGGCGGGCGTTACCGTCGAAAAGAAGGAGCACCCCATCAAAAAGAGCTTCTTTAACGGAAATGACACCCTCATTGCCGTTGACCTGCCTGGCGCCTATTCCATGTCTCCCTTCACCTCCGAAGAAAGCATCACCAGCGGCTATGTAAAAAATGAGCATCCCGATGCTATCATCAACATCGTGGACGCTACCAATTTGAGCCGCAGCCTCTTCTTCACCACCCAGCTGTTGGAGCTGGGCATTCCCGTGGTGGTGGCTCTGAATAAGGCGGACGTAAACACCAAAAAGGAAACCAAGATCAACGCCAAGCTCCTTTCCGAAAAGCTGGGCTGCCCCGTGGTGGAAACCATTTCTACCAATAACAGCGGCCTGAAGGCCGTGGTGGAAAAGGCCGTTTCCTTAAAGGGCCAGAGCCAGAAGGCTCCCTACGTGCAGGGTGATATCGATTTGACCGATAAAGCCGCTGTGGAAAAGGCCGACCGCAAGCGCTTTGAATTCGTCAACAAGATCGTATCCCAGGTGGAGAGCCGCAAGATTCTCACCAAGGATAAGAATTATCAGGATAAGATCGACGAAGTGATCACCCATCCCATCCTGGGCATCGTGATTTTCGCGGTGGTGATGTTTCTGGTGTTCCATATCTCCCAGTCCGATGGCGCTTTGGGCCTGGGTGTATGGCTGGCCGATACGCTGGTGGGTTGGCTGGAAAGCTTCCAGGGCATGGTGGCCGGCTGGGTTGAAAATGCCGCCCCCATCCTGCAGACCCTGCTGGTGGACGGCGTGATCGGCGGTGCGATCGCCGTCATCGGCTTCCTGCCGCTGGTTATGGTGATGTATTTCCTCATCGCGCTCCTGGAAGACTGCGGCTACATGGCCCGCGTTTCCGTGGTGCTGGATCCTATCTTCAAAAAAGTGGGCCTCTCGGGCAAATCCGTGATTCCCTTCGTCATCGGCACCGGCTGCGCCATCCCCGGGGTCATGGCCTGCCGCACCATCCGCAACGAGCGTGAGCGCCGGGCTACCGCTATGCTTACCCCCTTCATGCCCTGCGGTGCCAAGCTTCCCGTGATCGCGCTGTTTGCCGGCGCTTTCTTCTCTGATGCTTCCTGGGTGGGCACCCTCATGTATTTTGCCGGTATCGTGCTGATTTTCCTGGGCGCGCTGCTGGTGAATAAGATTTCCGGCCACAAGAACCGCAAATCCTTCTTCATCATGGAGCTGCCCGAATACAAGCTGCCCTCTCTCAAGCGCGCTTTCATCTCCATGTGCGGCCGCGGCTGGGCCTATATCGTAAAGGCTGCCACCATCATCCTGCTTTGCAACACGGTGGTACAGGTGATGCAGATGTTCAACTGGAGCTTCCAGCCCGTGGAAGAAGGCATGGAAACCACCTCCATCCTGGCCTCCATCGCCACGCCCTTTGCTTATCTGCTGATCCCCGTGGTGGGCTATCACTGCTGGCAGCTGGCTGCCGCCGCCGTTACCGGCTTCATCGCCAAGGAAAACGTGGTAGGTACTCTGGCCGTATGCTTTGGCATTTCCAACCTGATTGACACCGAGGAGCTGGCCCTGATGGAAGGCGCCGGCGCGGAAGTGGCCGCCGTGTTTGGGCTCACCAAGGTGGCTGCCCTGGCCTATCTCATGTTCAACCTCTTCTCGCCTCCCTGCTTCGCTGCTATTGGCGCTATGAATTCCGAAATCAAGAGCCGCAAGTGGCTCTGGGGCGGTATTGCCCTGCAGCTTGGCACTGGCTTCACCGCGGGTTATCTGGTATACACCATCGGCACCCTGATCACCGATGCTTCCGCGCTCCATGTGGGCGGCGCTATCGGCGGCCTGATCGCGGTGGTAGCCTTTGCAGCGATCATCCTGCATTTGATTCAGAAGGCCAATAAGAGCCTGAATCAGGAATACAAGCTGGGCGGACAGGCGTAAGCCTCTGCTTCAAGGAGAATTTTTATGGAAAACATCCTGATCATCGCCGTGCTGCTGCTCATTCTGGGGCTGGCGGCAGGCTATGTGGTGAAAGCAAAAAAAAGCGGCCGCAAATGCATCGGCTGCCCGGAGGGAAGCTGCTCCTGCTGCAAGGATGGCTGCTCCTCCTGCTCCTGCTGCAATCACGAATCATAAGAAAAAATCCGAAAAAAAGTCCGGTGCCGGAAAGGCACCGGATTCAGCCTGTCAAAAAACCCCTGGGATGCGTCGAAGGGCCGTATTCCGCGAGCTCAAAGGTCGCCTTGCTTCCTACCGGTCGCAATTCTCCCTTTCGCTCGATTCCTCCGCTTCGCTGTATCCGCCACAGGCGGCGCTTCAGCTTCGTCACCCTTCGACTGAAATCCGCAGTCGGCGACATGCGCGGCGGCGAGGAGCGGAAGTATTCCGCTTCCTATATCAATTTACGACCGCAAAAATAGGCTTTCCATCCCTTTTCACAGGGCTGGAAAGCCATTTTTGCAGTAAATGTGATGGAT
>SVGW01000067.1 GCA_015056125.1 Clostridiales bacterium
TCCTGCCTGCATCCGCCACAGGCGGCGGCAGGCTACGGCCCTCGCCGCCGCACATGTCGCCGGCTGCGGATTTCAGTCGAAGGGCAGCGGCCCTTCGACGCATCCCAGGGGTTTTTTGACAGTCTGAAAACGCCGGGGGAGAAAGCAAACTTTCTCCTGCCGGCGTTTTTTCTCGTTTTCCCCGGATGCATTGCATCCGGTTGGCGGCGTTTGCCGCCGTGCCCGTGGGCGACATCGTTTCCCGCATCACCGGCACGCTGCTTGAAAAAGTAGATTGTGTGTCCGGAGGAAGGGTCAAGGGGCAATACCCCTTGTGGGGTGGAGGGGCGAACCCCCCCAATCGCCCCCTCCTTACAGCAGTGCGCGCTGGATCTTACCGCTGGTTGTCTTGGGCAGCTCGTCCCTAAACACCACGATGCGGGGATACTTGTAGGGTGCGGTGCGCTGCTTTACGTAGTTCTGGATTTCTTTCTTGAGCTCCTCAGTGCCTTCCTTGCCCTTCACCAATACGATGCTGGCCTTTACCACCTGGCCGCGTACGGGGTCGGGGGCGGCAGATACGCCGCATTCCAGTACGTAGGGCAGTTCCATGATCACCGATTCAATTTCGAAAGGCCCGATGCGATAGCCAGAGGACTTGATCAGATCGTCCACCCGGCCCACATACCAGAAGTAGCCGTCTTCATCTCGCCAGGCGGTATCGCCGGTATGGTAGAGACCATCGTGCCAATTGCCCATGACGTTTCGGTCGCTGCTGCCATAGTAGCCGGTGAGCAGGCCGCAGGCGGGGCCGTTGTCCGTGCGGATCACGATTTCGCCCGTTTCGCCATCCGGCACGGATTTGCCGTCTGGGTCTACGATATCCACATCGTAAAGGGGCGTGGGCCGGCCCATGGAGCCAACCTTGGGGCTCATGCCAACCAGGGTGCCGATGATCAGGGTGGATTCGCTCTGGCCAAAGCCCTCCATAATGGATACGCCGGTGGCCTCCTTGAATTTGAGGAATACTTCGGGGTTCAGCGCTTCCCCGGCGGTGGTGGCATGGCGGATGGAGGAAAGATCATATTTGCTCAACTCTTCCTTAATCAGCATGCGATACATGGTGGGCGGCGCGCAGAAGGTTTTGATATCGTATTGCTTAAAGAGAGGCATGATATCGGCGGCATGGAAGCGATCCATATCATATACGAAGATGGCGGCTTCGCACAGCCACTGGCCAAACATCTTGCCCCACAGCGCCTTGGCCCAGCCGGTATCGGACAGGGTGAGGTGCAATTGCCCGGGCAGCACGCAGTGCCAGTATTTGGCGGTGATAAAGTGGCCCAGGGGATATTTATGATTGTGGGATACCAGCTTGGGATAGCCGGTGGTGCCGCTGGTAAAGAACATGAGCAGGGGATCCTCGCCCCCGGGAGCATCCTGGGTGCGCAGGAAGGAGGGGGAGAACATGGAATATTCGCTGTCATAATCGTGCCAGCCGGGGCGACTTCCGCCGCAGTAAACTTTGGTTTTCACGCTGGGGCATTCTTTCAGGGCCGCATCGATTTCATCCGCCGCGCTGCCATGGCATGTGCACAGCACCGCATTTACTTCCGCCGTTTTAAAGCGGTAAATATAATCCTTGCAAAGCAATTGATCGGTGGCGGGGATCACGATAGCGCCCAGCTTTTCCAATGCCAGCATGGCAATCCAGAAATGATACTGCCGCCGGAGCACCAGCATCACCCGATCACCCTTCTGGATGCCCAGGGAGCGGAAATAATTGGCCGCTTTATTGGAGTGGGCCTTGAGATCGGCAAAGGTGAAGCGCCTCTCCGCCTTGTGCACATCCAGATGCAGCATGGCTAATTGATCGCCCTTGGTATCGGCCAGACGATCGATGATATCAAAGGCAAAATTGAAGTGGTCGATATCGTGGTAGTGGATGGACTGGAGCGCGCCCCGGTCGTCTTCCACGGTATCGATATAGGGATCGCACACCAGGGCCTGGCGGGCAGGGGCAGTGGCGGCGATGGCTTCGTGCCGGGCGGGGGCTTCGGTTTCTTCGCCGGGGATTACGATGGCCATAAAGAGGCAATCCTGCCCCTCGGCGGCGATCATGCCATGGGGCGTGGAGGAGTCAAAGTAGATGGAATCGCCCTCCCGGAGGGTTTCGGTATGGTCGCCTACCTGCACCCTGAGCACGCCGGAGAGGATATAGTCAAATTCCTGGCCGGAGTGAGTGATGGTATGGATGGGGGCAGCTTGGAGGGTGGGGTCGTAGGAATAGCGGGTGAAGTAGGGCTCCACGATCTTCTTGCGGAAGAAGGGGGCCAGATTGCGCATTTCCACGCCCTTGATATCGGTGGTCACTTCCCCCTGGCCCTTGCGGGTAACGGTATAGGAAGAAAGCCGGGGGCTGGTGCCCTCAATGAGCTCCACAATATCCACCCCAAAGGCCAGGGCACATTTGTGCACAAAGGTGAAGGGCATTTCTGCCGCGCCGGCTTCATACCGGGCGCAGTCCGTTTCGCTCACGTCGGTGAGCCGGGCCAATTCTGCCAGGGAAAAACCGGAAATTTCTCTCAGATCATGAATACGGGCGGCCACGTCCCGAAGCATTGCGGGGGCCTGATTGCCTGCCATAATGATTCCTCCTTTTCAGGGACGTAAAAAGCCCGTCCCAAAGCAAATCTTTGAGACGAGCTGAACTTACAACCCGCGGTACCACTCAAATTGCGCCGATTAGCGCCTCTTTAGGCTCATTCAAGCCCTTCGCACTCACGCAGCGTACTCGGAAGCGCCTACTTGCATCCGTTCAGCGCTCCGGCTCGGAAGCCACAGCCTGGAAGGAACCCGCCGCCGGCTTTCAGCATGCGCCGGCTCTCTGTAGTTGGGTGCGATCCTGCCTTCTTCTTCATCGCCGTTGATATGGGATTGGATTTTAGTGTAGCAGACCGGAGCGCGCTTGTCAACCGCTTCGTGGACAAAAGTTTTGCTTGTATACAAAAGAAATACAGCCATTCGGGATTGACAATTCCTCCGGAAGGGGGGATAATTCTTTATCGGCGTATATTTCTGATGCAGAATGCGCCGGGAAGGGAGGATGCCATGAAGCGGGTGATCGTGATTGCCGGGCATTATGGCAGCGGCAAAACGGAGCTGGCGGTGAGCCTGGCCATGCAATGGGCCGGGGAAGAAAGCAGGCCCTATGAAAAGCTGGCGCTGGTGGATCTGGACGTGGCCAATCCTTACTTCCGTTCCCGGGAAAAGCGGGAAATGCTGGAGAAAAGCGGCGTGGAAGTGCACGCCGACACCTTCGGCGGCATGCAGGCGGCGGAATTGCCCGCCCTGACGGCCACACTCCGCGCCCCTCTTGAAAATCCCAATTGCCAAACGATTATCGATCTTGGGGGCAACGATGCCGGGGCCCGGGTGCTCCGGCAGTTTGCTAAGTATTTTCAGGGGGATGAGCATGAACTGTGGGCCGTGGTGAATTTCAGGCGCTATGAAACCCGGGACGTGCAAAGCGCTATAGAGCATGTGGCGGCCATTGAAAAAGAGCTTTCCATGCAGGTGACGGGCATTGTGAACAACACCCATCTCCTTCGGGAAACGGTGCCGGAAATTATTATGGAGGGCCATGCAAAGGCGCAGGAATTGTCCCACGCCATGAAAAACCCCCTTTTGTTTACCTGCTATCCCGCAGGCATCGTAAGAGAGGAGAGCCTGGAGGGCATTTCGCCCCTCATGCCCCTTGGATTATTTATGCGGCCTGCCTATCTGGATAAATAATGAGAATGAATGCTTGAAAGGAGCGAACCAATGATGCGGGCGTTTAAGCTTGTGTTTCATCCCGAGCGCTGCAAGGGCTGTGAGCTTTGCAAATCCGTATGCCCCAAGGGCGTGATTGCTATGAGCCATCAGGTGAATCAGAAGGGTTATCATCCTGCCTGTGCTCAGGAAGAAGAAAAATGCATCGGCTGCCAAAGCTGCGCGCTGATGTGCCCGGACGGGGCTATTGAAATTTATCAGAAAGAGGAGGGCGACCAATGATCACCGATAAAGTGCTCATGAAGGGCAACGAGGCCTTTGCCGAGGCGGCGATCCGCGGCGGCGCCCGGCTGTATTTTGGTTATCCCATCACTCCCCAGAGCGAAGTGCCTGAATATATGAGCCGGGAGCTGCCCAAGGTGGGCGGCGCCTTTGTGCAGGCAGAAAGCGAACTGGGCGCCATTAACATGGCTTACGGCGCCGGCGCCGCAGGCGGCACGGTGTTTATTTCTTCCTCTTCCCCCGGCATCGCCCTGATGCAGGAGGGAATGAGCTTCCTCTGCTCTGCCGAAGTGCCCTTGCTTGCTTTGAACGTATCCCGGGGCGGCCCCGGCATCGGCGGCATCCAGCCCGGCCAGGCCGACTATTTCCAGGTGACCCGGGGCGGCGGCAACGGCGACTATCGCATTCCTGTATTTGCTCCCAGCAATATTCAGGAAGCTGTGGATCTGCTCTATGAAGGCACCGAGCTTGCCCAGAAGTGGCAGAATCCCATCATGATCCTGGCCGATGGCATGATCGCCCAGATGATGGAGCCCGTGCGACTGCCTGAATACAAGCCGGTTTTGACCCCCGATCAGATCGCCAAGCACCGGGATTGGGCCTGCACCGGCTACAACGACCGGGGCGGCGTGGAAAATCGCCGGGTGGTGAAGTCTCTCCGCATGCAGCCTGAAAAGCTGGAAGAGCATGTGGAATATCTCTTTGAAAAGTATGCCCGGGCGGAAAAAGAATTGTGCCGCTATGAAACGGAAAATCTGGAAGGCGCCGAAGTGGTGTTTGTAGCCTTTGGCACTACCGCCCGCATCACCCGGGAGGCCATCGAAATTCTGGCCGAGCAGGGCATTAAGGCGGGCCTGATCCGGCCCATCAGCCTCTGGCCCTTCCCCAATAAGGCCTTTGATGAAATCGATTATACTACCACCAAGGCCGTCATCTCCGCCGAGCTTTCCATGGGCCAGATGATCAGCGATGTGCAGATTGCTCTGAATGGCCGTCTGCCTGCGTTCCTTGCCCACCGCACCGGCGGCATGGTGCCCACTTCTCCGGAAGTGGCGGCCCGGGCCAAGGCTGTTTTGGAGGGATTGAAATGAAGCCAGTATTTGAATATACGAAGGGCATGACCCGTGCGTCCGCCCATTATTGCCCCGGCTGCACCCACGGCATCGCCCACCGGATCATCATGGAAGTATTGGATGAAATGGGCATGCTGGGCAATGCCATCGGCGTGGCCCCCATCGGCTGCTCCGTGATGGCGCATCAGTATATGAATGTGGATATGTGCGAGGCCGCCCACGGCCGCGCCCCCGCTGTGGCCAGCGGCATCCGCCGGGTGCATCCCGACAAGATCGTGTTTACCTATCAGGGCGACGGCGATTTGGCCTCCATCGGTACCGCCGAAATCGTTCACGCCGCTGTGCGCGGTGAAAAGTTCACCACCTTCTTTATCAATAACGGCATCTATGGCATGACCGGCGGCCAGATGGCCCCCACCACCCTGATCGGCCAGAAGAGCACCACTTCTCAGGAGGGCCGCAGCAAGGAATTAAACGGCATGCCCCTTAAAATGAGCGAAATGATCGCCACCATTGACGGCGCCGTGTATGTGGAGCGGGTGGCCCTGGATTCTCCTGCCCATGTGCGCGCTGCCAAAAAGGCCGTGCGCAAGGCCTTTGAAATCCAGCAGAAGGGCCTGGGCTTTACCCTCATTGAATTCCTCTCCACCTGCCCCACCAACTGGGGCATGACTCCCGTGAAGGCCCTGGAATGGGTGCGGGAGCAGGTGATGCCCTATTATCCCCTGGGCGTGATGTGCGAGCCGAAGGAGGATGAAAAGGAATGAGCACGTATAAAATGTTTTTCGCCGGCTCCGGCGGTCAGGGCGTTCTCATGATGGGCCAAATCGTAACCTATGCTGCCATGCTGGAAGGCAAGGAGGCCACCTTCCTGCCCTCCTATGGCCCCGAAATGCGCGGCGGCACCGCCAACTGCACGGTGGTGGTATCCGATAAGCCCGTTTCCTGCCCCATTATTTATGAGGCGGATATCGCTGTGGCCATGAACCTGCCTTCCATGGATAAGTTTGAGCCCATGCTGAAAAAGGGCGGCAAGCTGTTCTACAATAAGTCCCTCATCGAACGGGATCAGAACCGGGATGATATCGAAGCCTATGCCATCGATATTGCTGGCCGGGCTGCGGCTCTTGGTAATGATAAGGTGGCCAATATGGTGATGCTGGGCGAGGTGGTGCGCAACACCGGCGTTGTGTCCATCGAATCCGTGTTCCACGTATTTGAAAAGGTGTTCACCGGCCGCAAGGCGGCCCTGATCCCTCTGAACAAGCAGGCCTTCCTGGGCGAGTAACGCGGGAAAGAGAATAATAATTGCGGGGGAACCGCTTTTGAGCCAAAAGCGGTTCCCCCGCGCCCCTTCCGAAAAGCGAATGGGTAAAAACCATTCACAGAAAAAATTGAATCTCTCCCCGTATATTTCATAAACTGGGAGAGACTACGCGGAAAGAATATATGATTTTGTTCCCTATGGTTTTCGGGAGAGCGCGAGAGGGTGCTTTTGACTCAAAAGCACCCTCTCGCATATTTTATTACTTTTCCTGCTGGATGTTGACGTTCACGCCGTTGACCTCCACGCCTTCCTCGGCGCGAATGAGAATGTAGGGGTGCCCATCGATGATGCGGGTTTCCACCAGATCGCTGCGATCGGGAGATACCTTGATCACCACCTGGGGCGTGCGCAATTCAAATTGCTTGGGGCTTACGATATTCACGGCGGAAAGATCGGTGAGCCCGCCGAATTTTTCATCATACTTTTCTTCAAATACCGCCGTGCGCTCCGGGGCCACGCCGCATTCTTCCAGCATTTTTTTCACTTCATGCTTGCCCAGCTTCAAGGGCTCGGTAATTTTTTCGGCCTTCATTTCCTCCATTTTTTCCAGTACCTGCTCATGCACCGTCTGCATCACTTCATAGCTGCATTCTTCCTGGAGGGATTCCTGGAGGATTTCCTGGAAGGCCTCCTTCTGCACGGCGGCAGGCATGGGCAATTCGGATTGGAAAAGCGCATCCACAAAATCATCATGGTTTTCCTGGGTATCCCGTGTATAATAGAGAGCACGGTAGATATTGGCGCTGCGCTCTTCAAAGCAGGGGAAGAGGAAGCCCATTTCCGGCGCGCCCACCACCCAATCGGATTCCTTGCTGTGGAAATTATTGGCGGCAGGGTCGTAGGCCAGGGCGGGCTTGGTGAGCTTCACCGGGCAGATGCTGCATAATATATAATGGAACACCTGGCTGGACTGCTCCTCATCCTTATCCCCGTTGCTGTTGCGATAGGGCACGTCGTAGCCATCGTGCATGAGCAAAATCAGGTAATGATCCTCCATGTGCAGATTTTCCCGTACCTGCTGGAAAAAGTAATCCACGATCTCCTCATCCTTGAGGGCAGAATCCCGAAGGGCCATGAGCAATTTGTGCTCCTGGCTCTCCATCACCTGCTGGGGGGTGAAGTTGATATCCAATAAATTCTGGCTCTGGGTGCCGGAAAGGGTGCGCTTGAAGATGGAAAGGAATTTTTCGGCTTCTTCCTGGCCCATGCCCTGCAGATAGCGCACGAAGGTGGAAATGGGTTCTCCCTGGCTGTTCACATAGCAGCCATGGATGCAGGTAATGTTGTGGTGCTCCAGGTTAAAACGGCGGCGGATCTCGTTTATATCTTTTTTATTCATGGCGTTGTTCCTCGCTTTTTAGTAGGGGCATCCAGGATGCCCGGAGAAAAATTATATCATAAAGTGAAAGAAAAAGTCCACCGCAGGAAGGATTTTTCCCTTCGGGGAAAGAAAATCTTGGAGCATTGCTTGCAGAGGAGGATGTATTTTTTTGAAGCAATCGTTGGTTCATAAGCTGATGAAAAAGGAATCGTTTCAGGCCTATCTTCAGATCGTACTGGGCTGCGTGATCGGCGGTGCGGCGTACCCTTTGTTTCTGGTGCCCAATCAGATCGCGCCCGGGGGGCTTACGGGCATCGCTACCATTCTCAATTATCTTTTTAATCTGCCGGTGGGCATTACCAGCATGGCGCTGAATCTGCCCCTGTTCCTGATTGGCTATCGGGCCATGGGGCGGGTGTTTGTATTTCGCTCTTTGATCGCCACGGTGCTTTTCTCCGTGTGTATTGATTTGATTCGGCTGCCGCCCCTTACGGATGACGTGCTGCTGGGGTCGGTATATGGCGCTATTTTACTGGGTGCGGGCCTGGGGCTGATTCTCAGGGGCGGGGCGACCACGGGGGGATCGGATATGATCGCCCGAATGGTGCACAATCGTTTTCCCATCATTTCTGTGGGCGCCTTTTTATTCCTGGTGGATTGCCTGGTGATTTTGGCAGCAGCCTTCACCATGAGCGCCCGGGCGGCTTTGTATGCCCTGATCTGTATTTTCATTTCTGCCAGGGCGGTGGATCTGGTGCTGGCAGGCATGGGATCGGCCAAGGCATGCTTCATTATCACTAATCAGGCCAAAGCTATTTCCGATCGGATTTTGCAGGAGATGGAGCGGGGAGCCACCGCCCTTTCCGCCACGGGGATGTACAGCGGGAAGGGGCGCACGCTGCTTATCAGCGTGGTTTCCCAGCGGGAGGTATTGCAGCTTAAGCGCATTGTGCGCCAGGCGGATGAAAGGGCCTTTGTATTCATCACCGATACCCACGAAACCCTTGGGGAAGGCTTTTCCAATTGGCAGGGAGAATGATGGGCTTGTATCCTTTGGCAGAAAGTGGTATGATAAATAAGATCAACGAATCTGCCCCTTGGGCAGGAGGAAAGGATTTGCGATTATGAATGTATTTCAGGCAGCCATTCTGGGCATTCTTCAGGGCCTGGCGGAATTTTTGCCCATTTCTTCCAGCGGACATTTGGAACTGGCCCAGCAGATGATGGGATTAACGGATAATTCCCAGGCCATGCTGCTCTTGTCCGTGCTGCTGCATGCAGGCACGCTGGTGGCCGTGGTGGTAGTATTCTGGGAGGATTGGTGGAATATCCTCAAAAACCCCTTCAAATCCAAGACCCTGGGGCTTTTGTTCATTGCATCTCTTCCTGCGCTGGCGGCTGCGCTGCTGCTGGATGTGGATCAGCTCTTTGGCAGCGGCTTCCTGGGCATTGCCTTTATTATCACCGGCCTTTTCCTGCTGCTGGCGGAAAAGCTGAGCAAGCGGGGGAAGCACGCCGCAGGCAAGGATCAAATGGATGTGAAGCGCGCTTTGGCCATGGGCGCTATGCAGGCCGTGGCCCTGATGCCCGGGGTGAGCCGCAGCGGCTCCACCCTGCTTGGGGGCGTGGCCAGCGGGCTTAGCCGGAAAACGGCGGCGAAATTCTCCTTTATGATGAGCGCCCCTGCAATCGTGGGCAGTTTGCTGATGGAGGGGAAGGATGCCCTGGAAAGCGGCGCCTTTGATTTCCTCAGTGCCAATCTGATCCCCATTATTGTGGGCGTGCTGCTTTCCGCCATCAGCGGCTATCTGGCCATCCGCTATATGCTGAAATTGATCAATAAGATTTCCTTTGGCTGGTTTGCGCTGTATGTGTTCATCTTGGGGGCCGTGGTGATCGTGCTGCAGCTGACGGGCGTTGGCGGGCTGCCTGCCATCTCGTTCCCTTTTATGAATTGAGGCAAATAATATGAAATTAATTGCCCATCGCCATGAAACGCCGGCATATCAGGAAAGCAGCCTGAAATGCAAAAAATGAATAGCGAAAAATCCGCTGCATATTTGCAGCGGATTTTGATTTATACATATTTCTTTCGGTATTGTAAAGGAGATTCCCTCGTTTCTTCCCGGAACACTTTACAGAAGTAGGCACAATCCGAAAAGCCGCAGGCCTGGGCAATTTCGGCGATTTTCTGCTCCGGGGATTGCAGCAGCAGTTCCTTGGCCTTTCGGATGCGTTCTCTTTTCAGAAAAGAAACCGGCGTGGTTTTTTCCTGCTGAAATAGACGGTGAAGCAGGGACGGGGAGATACCTGCTGCCCGGGCCAGATCGCTGACGGAAAGATCGGTTTCCAGATGCTTTCTGGCATATTCCTTGGCCTTTTCCAGGGCGGGAACGGCGCTGCTTTTCCGGGCGGCATCGAAAAAAGAAATAATCAGCTGATACAGCAGGGCAGAGAGCACTTCCGGCGATTCTCCTCTTCGAATCAGGCGGCAGCTTTCGATGATCAGGGGTGCAATGGGGGCGGATTCGGTTTGCAGTAAAGGGGATGCGTGAAAATAATCCAGCAATTTTTCTGATCCTGGGCCGTCAAATGCGACCCAGCCAGTGATAAAGGCATTCCCCAGGCGCTTGTAGGTGCATGGAAAGCCCTTGGGGATAAAGATGGCGTTTCCTGCTTTCAGCACCCTGGTATGATTTGCCCACTCTAATATTCCCTCCCCTTCTTCTACGATCAGAATTTGGTGGAAGGATAGGCCTTTAGGGCGGATGCGGGTTTCCTGGATGTGCTGGGTACCGGCGGTGATCAGATGAAGGGGGAGCAGGGATTGGCTGCGGGAATCCTCTGGGGCCACGGTGTACATATTTTTCGCCTCGCTGTGCAGGATATTTATATTTTCTGTAAATTTTATATTTACATTTCTGTGCAGAACCATTATCCTGCAAGAGAAGATCATTGTCAAGACAGGAGATGGATGCTGTGCCCCAGATTCTTGATTACAAATTGCATGCCGATCCCGGCGCATTTTCCGTCAATGAAATGCCCTACCGGTCCTATTTCATTCCCCTTCCCAATCTTTCTCAGGCAGCTCTGCCCCGGGAAGAGACGGATTTTTTCACCCTGCTCAACGGGGAGTGGAAGTTCCGCTATGTATCCTCCCTCTATGAAATGGACGATTTTTATAAAAACGACTATGATGATTCTGCCTTCGGCACCGTGCAGGTGCCTGAAAACTGGCAGACACATGGGGTGGATTATGCCCAGTATCAATCCTCCCCCTATCCCTTCCATTTCAATCCCCCCTTCGTGCCCGAAAAAAACCCCGCGGCAGCCTATGTGCGGGAATTTGACTATGCACCCAAGGCCAGCAAGCGCTATGAACTGCATTTTGAAGGCAAGGATAGCTGCATATACGTGTGGCTCAACGGCCGGTTTATCGGATACGGCGAATCTCCCCACAATGATTCCGCCTTTGATGTGACGGATGCCCTGCAGCCCGGGCGCAACAGGCTGTGTGTGATGGTGCTCAAATGGTGCTCCGGCACCTACTTGGATGACCAGGATAAAATTCGCCTTTCCGGCCTTTTCAGGGATGTGTATCTTCTGGAGCGCAGGGAAGGGGGCCTGGAGGATTTCCGGCTCCATGCGGATATGCAGGGCCATGTGCAATTGAATATCAAGAGCACAACCCCTGCCAAGGTGGAGATTTTTGATCAAGATCAGTGTCTTCTCGCCTGGGAACATGTGACGGATTTTGCGGAGGGGCAGGTGGAGGCTCCCCGCCTCTGGTCGGCGGAAAAGCCTTATCTGTATCGCCTGGTGATCAGCTGCGCCGGGGAAGTAATCTGCCATCGCTTCGGTTTCAGGGATGTGTGCGTGAAGGATGGCGTGTTCATGGTGAATGAAAAGCCCGTGAAGCTTTACGGGGTGAACCGCCACGATTCTGATCCTGATACCGGCTATGTGGTGAATCGGGCGCATATGCGCCGGGATCTGGTGATGATGAAGCAGCATAATGTGAATGCCGTGCGCACCTCCCATTACCCCAATTCTCCTCTCTTTTATGAAATGTGCGATGAACTGGGCCTGTATGTGCTTAGCGAAGCGGATATGGAATGCCACGGCTGCACCTATGTGGAGGGCTGGGAGCGGATTGTGGGCAACCCGGCATACGGCCCTGCCATTCACGACCGCATGGTGCGCATGGGGGAAACGCTGAAAAATTTCACCTCCATTGTGATCTGGTCCCTGGGCAATGAATCGGGCTGGGGCATCAATCTGCACAATGAAGCAGCCTATATGAAGCATTGGGATTCCAGCCGACCCTTGCATTATGAATCGGTTCTGTGGAATTACGCCCAATATTCGGATGAAGAAAAAAGCTTTGTGCGTGCGCATTTTGATTTTTACAGCCGAATGTATCCTTCCTTTGAACAGGCGAAAACCTACAATGGGGAAGCAGACTGGCAGGGCACATGCTATATGATGTGCGAATACAGCCATTCTACGGGCAACAGCTGCGGGGTGCTGCGCCATTATGATGAATTGATCCAGAAGGATCCTCATTTCGTGGGTGGATTTATCTGGGAATGGTGTGAGCATGCCATGCGCTTGACGGATGAAAATGGCGTGCGTTTCCTGGGCTATGGCGGAGATATGGGGGAAAAGCATCATATGGGCACCATTTGCCTGGATGGCATGGTGAGCCCCGATCGGGTGCCCCATTCCGCTTTGCGGGAATTTAAAGCGGTGTATGCGCCGATACGCTTTGGAAAAGCTCCGGATGGCCGCTATTCCATTTGGAACCGTCATGATTTTTGCGATTTTTCTGCCTATGATCTGCGCTGGCGGAAGATGGAGGATGGCAAGGTAAGGGCGGAAGGCATTCTTTCTGTGAATGCCGCGCCGGGAGAAACGGTGTATATTGATTCGCCGGTGGAGGAAAGCTGCCAGGGCCGGGATGGGGTGCTGCTGATAGAAGCGGTGCTGAAAGAAGATTGCCGCTGGGCCAAAGCGGGCCATGCGGTGGCCGCCGCCAGCTATGCCCTCAAGGGCAGGGAGGAAGAAATTCCTGTATCGGCTGCTGCTCCTCAGGTGAATGAAACGGCCATTGCTTATGAAATTGCCGCCGGGGATTGCGTGTATACCTTCCGAAAGGATTCCGGCGAATTGATTTCCATCAAGGTGGGCGGCAAGGAAATTCTGGCTTCTCCTTTTACCTGGAATTGCTATCGCGCTCCTACGGATAATGATCGGGACTGCGGCATTGGCACAGGCGTTACCAAGGTGGGTGTTCTTTGGAGCCGCAGCTTTGCTGGAAACGCGGAATATTCCGAATTGCAGCTCCATCAGCTTTCCCTGGAAAAAGGAAGCGACTATGTGGAATTGAAGGCGCAATTCTTCTTTGGCGCCCAGGGGCGCATGCTGGTATCCCGGGGCCAGGTGAGCTACCGGATTGACGGCAGCGGCCGCCTCACCCTTTCCCAGCAGGGCGCATTTTCAGAAAATCTTCCCTTCTGGCTGCCCCGGTACGGCTACATTCTGGAGCTGAAGGGCGCGGATCAAAAGCTTTGTTACTTTGGCTATGGCCCCTATGAATGCTATGAGGATAAAAGCCTCCACGCACTATTGGGCCGGTATGATTATCTGCCCGATGATCCCATGGATCAATATGAATATCCTCAGGAATGCGGCAGCCGCATGGGGGTAAGATGGGTGGAAGTGAAAAAAGAGGGCTATCGGATCCGGGTGTCCGGCGCGCCCTTTGCCATGAGCGCCTCCCATTATGATGTGCACCAGGTGGCTAAGGCCCGCCATCAAAAGGAACTGATCCACACCGGCAACACCTTCCTCTTTGTGGACTGGCGCATGAGCGGCGTGGGCTGCAATTCCCTGCGGGGCGAAATGCCCCCGGAAGATTGCCGCATCAATCCCGGGGAAACCTTTGATTTTACGGTATCTTTCGATTTTGCCAAGCAATAATAAATTGAACCTCAGCCTCCTGGCCACAAAAGGACAGGAGGTTTTTTCCATGTGTTGACAGCATATCCGGAAAGTGGTATAATCAAGTTAATCTGCTGAAAAGAGGAAAACAAAATGGCACGGAAGAAGATGGATTTAACAGACGAAAGTTTATCCCCGATCAAAGTTATTATTTGGCTGGCCTGGCCCCTGTTTCTGGAGCAGGTGCTGTCCACCTTGGTAAGCTTTGCGGATACGGCCATGGTGGGCTCCCTGGGCGCTACGGCTACCGCTTCCATTTCCATTTCCAATTCCTTTGTATTTTTGCTAAACGGCGCAGTGATGGCTGCGGGCATTGGCTTTACCACCTATGTGGCCCGGAGCGTGGGCGCCAAGGATTATGAAGCGGCCAAGGCATATATCCGCCATTCTGTGATGCTGATCCTGCTGGTGGGGCTGCCTGTGGTTTCGATTCCGCTGATCCTGTATCGGCAGATCCCCATCTGGATGGGCGCCGGGGAGGATTTTCTGGAGCAGGCCCAGGGTTATTTGCTGATTACCTCTATTTTCCGCATTTTTGCCCTGAGCATGATGCTGTTTTCTGCCGTGCTCCGGGGCCGGGGAGATACCAAAACGCCCCTGCGGATACATATTATTGTGAATATCGTGAATGTGGTGGGCAATTATCTGTTGATCAATCAGCCGCATACCCTTCATATCGCCATCGATTTCCTCAATATCCATTGGAATATTCCCATAATTGGCGCTGGAATGGGGGTAAAGGGCGCTGCACTGTCCACCGGTATTTCCTGGCTGTTGGGCGGCGTGGCCCTGATTGCGGTACTCTTTTTGAAAAAGGACCCCACCCGCATTTCCCTGAAGGAATCCTATCGACCGGATATGAAATTGGTGAGCCGGGTGATGAAGCTTTCAATTCCCGCCATGCTGGAAAGGCTTTTCATGTCCTCCGCCGGGATTATTCTTACCAAATCCGTGGCCACTTTGGGCACCATAGCGGTGGCGTCCAATTCCATCTATTCCAATGCCGAGGCTTTATCTTATATGCCGGGCTTTGCTTTCGGCTCTGCCATCACTACCCTGGTGGGCCAGGCCTTGGGAGCCAAAAAGCCCCAACTGGCCCGGCGCTATATGCGCCTCAGCGGCTGGCTGGGGATTTTCGTGATGCTGGTAACGGGCGCAGCGCTGTATGTGTTTGCCACGCCCATTGTAAGCATCATGAATTCGGATCCTGCGGTGGTAGTGCTCAGCGCACAGTGCCTGCGCATGGCAGCAGTGATTCAGCCTGTGCAAACCCTGGGCTGGACCTTTGCCGGTGCGCTCCGAGGCGCAGGGGATAGCAAATGGACCTTCTATATCACGGCCTTCAGTAACTGGGTGGTGCGGGTGCTGCCCACGGTGCTGGTGATTTATGTATTCAAGCTGGGCCTGCCGGAGGCGGTATTCTTCATGTGCGCCGAGCAGGCGGCGCGCTGCCTGCTTCTGTTCCTCAGATACCGCACCGGCAAATGGGAAACCCTTCTGGAAAAGAAAAATACGCAAGCCGCCAAGGCATAAAAGAACCCCCTCTTTCCAAACGCGTTATTATGTAGAGGAAGGTTTACCCCTCCTCGTCATGAGTCGCGGGAAATACAAGTAATTCAAGCAGTTATGGCTTGAAGGGAAACCTTCAAGTACATAGCTGCTTTTTCTATTGCAGCAGA
>SVGW01000068.1 GCA_015056125.1 Clostridiales bacterium
CTTTCCATCCCTTTTTCACAGGGCTGGAAAGCCATTTTTGCAGTAAATGTGATGGATCGAATGGAAGACTGCTTTAGCTGACTTCCATTCGCAGTTTGTCGAAAATACTTTTTCGACAAACTGAGGCGCAGGAGAAAATGTATTTTCTCCTGCGTCCTTTTATTCTGCCGCCGTGCCCGTGGGCAATAACGTTTCCCCAAGCATCACCGGCACGCTGCATGAAAATGGCAATTGCAGCATCCGGAGAATGGGTCAAGGGGCAATGCTCCTTGTGGGGTGGAGGGGCAAAGCCCCCATCGTTCCCTCTCCCTGGTCAGAGGAGGAAGGTGAGCAGCACAGGAATGGTGACCATGGAGAGGGCGGTGCTCAGCGCCACGCCCCGGGAGGCCAGGGGCGCATTGCCGTGGTAGGTTTCTGCATGGATTACCTGCACGGCGGCGCAGGGCATGGCGGTACAAAGGGTGACCGTGGTGCGCACCATATCTGCGGCGCCCAGGAGCCCGGTGAGGAAATAAATGATCAGGGGCAGCACGATTAAGCGAAGGCCACAAGCTAAGAGGAGCTTTACGTCCTTCACATCTTCCTTTCTTAGCTGGCTCAGCCGCGCCCCTACTACAAACATGGCCACCGGTGTAGTGGTATCGCCCATAAGCTCCAGGGTTTGATTCAACATGGCGGGGAGGCGGATATTGAGCAGGAACAGGATCACCCCCAATACGGAGGCCAGGAGCGTTGGCACGGTGACAATTTTCTTTAAGCTCAGGGCATGCTTATCAAAAATCAGTACGCCCACGCTCCATAAAAGCACATTGAAAATGGCCACGTAGATGATGCCGTAGATCAGCTTTTCTTCGCCAAAGGCGCTGATCAATACCGGGAAGCCCATGAACCCGGCATTGGAAAACATGGCCATGCCCACAAAAATTTTCTTCCTATCTTCCTTTTCCTTTCGGAAGATGAAAAGCCCAATGGCTCCGCAGAGCACAATGGCCAGCCCGCCCATCCAGAACACATTGATCAGATCGGGCAAAAGCTCGGGGGTAGCGTCCTGCTGAAGCTTGCTGAGGATCAGAAAAGGGGAGGAAAAATAGATCACCAGCTTATTCAGCCCCTGCAGCCCTGCATCGTTGATCCAGCGGGCTTTCACGGCCAGAAGGCCGCAGAGCATGAGCAAAAACAATACCAGAACCTGACTGATAACGGACATACCTTCGCCTGCTTTCATCCTTGATATACCCTGATATTATACGTTCGTTTCGGGGAAAAAGCAAGTTGACGGCCCCATGAAAGGAGTGATATAATTGACAAAAGAAAAAACAGCGGGTATGCCGCAAAATTTCTTATAAATGCAAGGGAGAAACATCATGAATTTTCAAAAGCTGACGGATTATCTGGATCAATTGCATACCCAATATATTCCTGGCTGCGATGTGATGATCTACCGGGATCATGAATTGATTTACCGCCACTTTGCCGGCCACAGCGATGAGGAAGGCAAGGTGCCCATGAAGGGAGACGAAACCTATTGCCTTTATTCCTGCACCAAGCTGCTCACCACCTGTGCGGCCATGCAGCTGATTGAAGCGGGAAAGCTTCATCTGGATGATCCGGTCTATGCGTATCTGCCTGCTTACGCCCATCTGAAGGTGAAGGATGGGGAGGACGTTCGCCCGGCAAAAAGGGTGATGACCGTGCGGCATCTCATGAGCATGCAGGGCGGCCTGAATTACAATTGGGACACCGAAGCATATCGGAAACTGCTGAATGAAAATCCCATGGCCAGTACCCGGCAGATTGTGGATGCCATGGCGGAAACGCCTTTGGAATTTGAACCAGGCACCAATTATCTTTATAGCCTCTGCCACGATGTATTGGCGGCAGTGATCGAAGTGGCATCCGGGCAGAAATTTTCTGCTTATCTCAAGGAGCATATTTTTGCCCCCCTGGATCTGAACACCATTTCTTTTGAGTGCACCCCGGAAATCAAAAATCATCTTTGCGCCAAATTCCGATTTGATGCGGAATTGCAAAAGCTGGTGCCTGTTCCGGCTGCGGAGCTGCGGTATCGGATTGCGCCGGCTTATGAAAGCGGCGGCGCGGGGCTTTACAGCAATATGCGGGACTATGCCCTGTTTCTGGACGCCATTGCCTGCGAGGGCATGGGCCATACGGGAGAACGGATTCTTTCTCCTGAAATGATCCAGCTTTGGCGCGCCAATCAATTGGGCATGGAAAGCCGGAAAAGCTATGATTCTCCCGGAAGGCTGGGCTATTCCTACGGCCTGGGGGTAAGAACAAGGGTGGATTTGAGCCGGGGCCCCAAAACTTGCCTTGGTGAATTTGGCTGGGGCGGCGCAGCGGGCGCCCATGCGGTGATCGATCCCCATCATCATTTATCCCTTTTCTATGCGCCCCATGTGCTGGCGCATCCTACCAATGGCAGCATCATTCAGCCTACGCTTCGCGGCCTGCTTTATGAATGTACGGGATTATAAAAAGGTATAGCCGTTGACAGACGAAAAGAAGACTGCCCTGCATTTGAATAAAGGAGAAAAAATGAATTTCCAAAGACTGACCGATTATCTGGATCAATTACACACCCAATATATTCCCGGCTGCAATCTGGTGGTGTATCAGGATCATGAGCTGCTCTACAGCCACAGCGCAGGCCACCGGGACGAAGAATGCAAGCTGCCTATGCAGGGGGATGAAACCTACTCCCTCTATTCCTGCACCAAGGTGCTCACTACCTGCGCGGCCATGCAGCTGATCGAAGCGGGCAAGCTTCATCTGGATGATCCTGTTTATGCGTATCTGCCTGCCTACGCCCATTTGAATGTGAAGGATGGGAATGCCATTCGCCCGGCGAAAAAAGTGATGACAGTGCGGCATCTGATGAGCATGCAGGGCGGATTGAATTACCGGATCGATGCGCCCGAAATTCAGGAAGAGCTTGCCCGCCATCCCCAAGCCACCACCCGGCAGCTGGCAGACGCCATTGCCCGTATACCCCTGGAATTTGAGCCGGGCACTGATTTTGAGTACAGCCTCTGCCATGATGTATTGGCGGCGGTGATCGAAGTGGCGTCCGGGCAGAAATTTTCTGATTATATCAGGGAGCATATTTTTGAGCCTCTGGATTTAAGCACCATTTCTTTTGAATGCACTCCGGAAATCAAGAATCATCTTTGTGCCAAATTCCGCTATGATTCCCAGCTGAAAAAGCTGGTGCCTATCCCGGCGGAGGTGATTGCCCATCGGCTGTCGCCCAATCATGAAAGCGGCGGCGCAGGGATCTACAGCAATATGCGGGATTATGCCCTGTTCCTGGACGCCATTGCCTGCGAGGGAGTGGGCCATACGGGGGAAAGAATTCTTTCTCCTGAAATGATCCAATTGTGGCGTGCCAATCAATTGGGCAAGGAAAGCCGGAGAACCTATGCCGGCCTGGGCCTGGGTATGGCGGGCCGGAATAAAGAAATTGCTCCTGCAAGGATCGGCTATTCTTACGGCCTGGGGGTAAGAACCAGGGTGGATATGAGCGTGGGCGTGAAAACTTGTCTGGGTGAATTTGGATGGAATGGCGCTGCGGGCGCTTTTGCGTTGATCGATCCGCAGCATCATTTGTCCATGTTCTATGCGCCCCATGTGCTGCGCCATTCTGTCAACGGTAGTTTCATTCAGCCCAGGCTCAGCGGTTTGCTTTACGAATGTATGGAATGGTGAGGAATAAAAGATGAATTTTCAGAAATTAACGGAATATCTGGATCAGTTGCATGAAGTGGGTATCCCCGGCTGCGATATGGCCGTTTATCAGGATCACAAGCTTTTGTACCGCCACTGCGCAGGCCATCGCGACCATGAAAAAAAGCAGCCTATGCAGGGAAATGAAACCTATTGCCTCTATTCCTGCACCAAGGTGTTTACCACGTGCGCCGCTATGCAGCTGGTGGAAAGGGGCCTACTTCATTTGGATGACCCGGTGAGCGATTATCTGCCCGAGTATGCCAATCTCACCGTGGCAGAGGGAGATACGGTGCGCCCTGCAAAGAACGTAATGCTGATCCGGCACCTGATGAGCATGCAGGCCGGCTTGGATTACGATCTCCACGCCCCGGCCATTGACGCTCTGGTGGAAGAAACCAAAGGGCAGGCTACTACCCGGCAGATTGCGGCTGCTATTGCGAAAAAGCCTTTGCATTTTGAACCCGGCACCATGTATCAGTACAGCCTTGCCCATGATGTGCTGGCGGCGGTGATCGAGGTGGCCTCCGGAAAGAAATTTTCCGAATATCTCAAGGAAAATATCTTTGAGCCCGTGGGCGTCAAAACCATGAGCTTTGATTCTACGGAAGATATCCGGCATCGCTTTTGCGCGCAGTATCAGTACCATGAAGAAAATGATACCAGGGAATTGCTGCCGGAAGGATACATGAATTTTAAGCTTTCAAAGAATCATGAAAGCGGCGGCGCGGGGCTCATGGGCGATGTGCAAGATTATGCCTCCTTTGTGGACATCCTGGCCTGCGGCGGTGAAACGGCCGGAGGGGAGAGAATCATTCAGCCTGAAACCATCCAGCTATGGTCCTCCAATCAATTGGAAATGGCGGCCCGGAATAAATTCAATATTCCCCGGCTGGCAGGCTTTTCCTATGCCCTGGGGGTGCGCACGAGGCAGAATCTGAAAGTGGGGGGCAAAGGCTCCCTTTCCGAATTTGGCTGGGATGGGGCCGCCGGCTCCTGGTGCATGATTGATCCGGAACATCATCTTTCTTGCTTCTTTGCCATGCACGTGCGGGGCTATCCCTACGCCTATGCCGTGGTGCACTACAATCTTCGCAATCTGATTTATGAAGCCCTGGAAATGTAAGGGCTGCCTTCATAAACTGAAGAGGACGCCGCCTCGTTGCTGAGGCTGCGTCCTTTTTCTTGACAAAGGGCAGGGGGCATGATATACTACGGTTAGTTAAATGAATTAACCAATAAAAAGAATGGCCGGAGGCACTATGGCAAAACAGGGAAAAAACCAAGGGGATCTGCAGGGGCTGAACCGAGCGCTTGTGATGCGGCTGATTCATCGCCATCGGGTATGCTCCCGGGCGGAGCTGGCCCGGCGCACGGGGCTTACCAAGGCCTCCATCACCGGCATCATCCAGCAGCTTATTGATGCGGGCGTGGTGCGGGAGGTTGGGCTGATGGAAATGCCCGGGGGGCATCGATCCATGGGATTATCCCTCTGTGCGGAACAATATCTCTGCATCGGCCTGCGGCTTACCCGCCGCCATATTCGGGGCGGGCTATTTGATATGGGCGGCGAAATGTATGAAAAGCTGGAATGCAAAATTTCTCCCGAAACAGGGCCGAGAACGGCGCTGCAGATGATGAAGGAAATCATTGGCGGCTTGCTGGAGGCGGCTGCGGGCAGGCGGGTGTTGGGGATTGGCGTTGCCACGCCCGGGCCCATTCTCTACCAGGAGGGAAGGATTGCCTATATGAGCGCCTTCCCTGGATGGAGCGATATATCTATACCGGAGGAAATGGAAAAGGCTTTTGGCCTACCCGTTCTGTTGGAGCATGACGGCGTATGCTGCGCCCTATGGGAATGGTGGAATCGACCGCCGGGAGAAGAATACGGATTGATGCTGTGCGTATTGGCCGGGCAGGGAATCGGCGCCGGGCTCCTGATGGCGGGGGAACCCATTCGCGGCGCGCTGGGATGTGCCGGAGAAATTGGGCATATGAGCGTTCATGCCCATGGCCCCCAGTGTGATTGCGGTAATCATGGATGCCTGGAAAAGTATGTTTCCACCTTTGCACTGGAGGAGGAAATGGCCCAGGCGCTTGCAAAGAATCTGGATCATCCTCGCCATGGCGAATCGCCTGCCGCCCGGGAGATTCTGACTATGGTGAGGAGTGGCGATTCCTTGGCCCGGGAAATTTTTTGCCGCCAGGGGGAATGGCTGGGGCAGGGAATTGTAAATCTGGTGAATATCCTCAATCCCGATCGGATCGTGATTACGGATGAATTGGCGGCCTGTGATCAACTTCTGTACGCCTGTGTGGATCAAGTGCTTAAAGCGCGGCTCTCTCCTCGTATCTATCGGGAGGTTTCGCTGGTTGTGCGGCCAGAAAAGCCCTTTCAGGCCATGCAGGCGGCCTCGGCGCTGATATTGGATCGGTTTCTGAGCGAACCTTCATTTTTTAAACCACAGGAAAATAATTCGTCCATGGATGAATAGGAGGCACATTATGGAAAAAAAGGTATTCTCTCTCAATGGCCCGTGGAAGCTGTATTATGCCCTGGAAACCAAGGACATGCGGGATGACCTTGATTATTTAAGGGAGCATGGGGAATGCATCGGCGCAAAGGTGCCGGGCAATGTGGAACTGGATTTGGAAAGAGCAGGCAAGGAACCCGATCCCTTCTTTGGAGAAAATATTTATCGCTTCCGCAAGTATGAATTTTACCGCTGGCAATTTGAGCGGGAATTTGACGCACCGAAAAAGAGCGACTCTCGCTGGGTGATGGTGTTTGAAGGGCTCAATTGCTTTGCGGAAATTTTTATCAACGGCGAATGGGTGGGGGAAAGCGCCAATTCTCTCATCGCCCATGAATTTGACGTGACGGACGCCCTTCGCTATGGGGAAAAGAATGAATTAACGGTGCGCATCCGTTCGGCCATCAATGAAGCACGGCATATGGATATCCCCGCCTTTGCGGAGACCCATGAAAACGGCAAGGAACTGGTGGCCCTGCGCATTCCGCCCTCTGCCTTTGGATGGGATATTATGGGCCGGTTCGTGTCCGCGGGGATGTGGCGGGGCGTGCGATTGGAAGAGCGAAAAGAAACGAGGATTAAGGACGCCTACTATGCCACCAAATTCCTGCGCCCGAATGGCGGGGCCATTGTGCACGTGCGTTATTTCTGGGAAACCGATGCGCCCATTCTGGATGGATTTGCTTTGAAGATCCACGGCGAATGCGGGGAGAGCACGTTTGATCATGACCAGGTAGTGAGCTTCGTCAATGGCAATCTGGATATCCATATTGATCATGCCAAGCTTTGGTGGCCCAAGCATTATGGGGAGCAGGCGCTGTATACCGTTACCATGACGCTTTTGAAGGATGGCGTTGTGATGGATACCCGGGTGGATCGCATCGGCATTCGCAAGGCGGAAGTGGATATGGTGATGAAGCCGGGGGACGAAGGGGAATTCCTGGTGAAGGTGAACGGCTGCCCCATTCTTTGCAAGGGCAGCAACTGGGTGCCCCTGGACGCCCTCCACAGCCGGGATGCGGAAAGATTGCAGGCAGCCCACGATCTGCTGGATGACGCCGGATGCAATATCATCCGCTGCTGGGGCGGCAATGTGTATGAGGATCATGCTTTCTTTGATCTTTGCGATGAAAGGGGCATGCTGGTATGGCAGGATTTCACCATGGCCTGCGCTACTTATTCCGCCATGCCCGATTTTGCGGAGCAGATTGAAAATGAAGCCATCCATGTGATTCGTAAATTGCGCAATCACCCCTCCATTCTTTTGTGGGCGGGGGATAATGAAGTGGACGAGGGCAGCATTGGCCGGGGATTTGCTACCGAGAGCAGTCGCTATAATGCCCTCACCCGGGAGGTGCTGCCCCGGGCGGTGCGCATGAATGATCCCTACCGCTATTATCTGCCCTCTTCTCCCTATATTCCCGATGGTTTCCCCCAGTACCAGGTGCCAGAACAGCATAACTGGGGCCCCCGCGCCTATTTCAAGGATGATTTCTATAAGCATTCCACCGCCCATTTCATCAGCGAATGCGGCTATCATGGGTGCCCGGCAGTAAAGTCTCTGCGGAATTATATCCCGGAGGATCAGTTGGATCGATGGATGAATAACTCCATCTGGGATACCCACAACACTGATTATTTGCCCTTTGGCCACCGGCATTACAACCGTATCGAGCTGATGCAGAAGCAGGTGGATATCCTCTTTGGGGAGATTCCGGCGCATATTGAGGAATTTGCCCGGCTTTCCCAGATTTCTCAGGCGGAAGCGAAAAAATTCTTTATTGAGCGCACCCGCATTAAGAAATGGCGGCGCACGGGCATTATCTGGTGGAATATGATGGATGGCTGGCCCCAGATTTCCGATGCAGTGGTGGACTATTATTACAATAAAAAGCTGGCCTACTATTACATTAAGCGGGTGCAGCAGCCCATCGCTGTGATGATGGATGAATTGGTGGCTTGGGGCCATGACGTGATTCTGGGCAACGATAGCAGGGAGGACAAGTGGGTTCAATATACGGTGAAGGATGGGGACAGCGGAGAAATTCTGCTCCAGGGCGAAACGCTCTCTAAGGCCAATGAAAACGTGAAAATTGGCAACATCACCGAAATGAGCGGGCAGCAGAAATTGTATCTGATCACCTGGGAAGTGGACGGAAAGGCATATGGCAACCATTATATTTCCGGCTATCCTTCCTACCATAAGGAGCAGATGCTGAAATGGGTGGAAAAGATCGCCGCGCTTCCTGATCCCTTCTGCTGGGAGGTATGATGATGGCGGAAAGAATCGTATGGGGGCTGGATATCGGCGGCACCAAATGCGCCCTTGCTGCAGCCAATGAGCAAGGGGATATCCTCTATCGTTATCAGATCGCTACCAGGGATTATCCCCAGTGGGAAGATATTCTGGAAACGCTGGTAAAAGCCGGGGAGGCAAGCGCCCCCCGGCCCCTGGCCGTTGGCGTTAGCTGCGGCGGGCCCTTGGATAGCCAACGGGGGCTGGTGCTCAGCCCGCCCAATCTGCCGGGCTGGGATGAAGTGCCGATCACGGCGTGGCTGCAAAAGCGCCTGGGAGTACCCGCCTATCTGCAAAACGACGCCAATGCCTGCGCCCTGGCGGAATGGCAGTACGGAGCGGGACAGGGCAGCCGGAGCATGGCCTTTCTCACCTTTGGCACCGGCCTTGGCGCAGGGCTGATTCTGGATGGGCGGCTCTATGAAGGCGTGAATGGCATGGCTGGGGAGATCGGGCATATCCGCATGGCGGAGGAGGGCCCGGTGGGCTATGGAAAGGCAGGCTCCCTGGAGGGATTTTGCTCGGGAGGCGGCCTGAAGCAATTGGCTAAAGCGCGCCTTGGGAAAGATATGAGTGCCCGGGAACTGGCGGAAGCGGCGGAAATGGGGGATGAAGGGGCTATTCGGGTGCTCCATGAATCCGCCCGGATGCTGGGCAGGGGTCTTGGCATTTTGGTGGATGTTTTGAATCTTGAAAAAATCGTAATCGGCAGCATCTTTGCCCGGGCGGAAAAATGGTTTCGGCCCGAAATGGAAAAGATAATGGAAAAAGAAGCGCTGGGGCTGAGCCTTAAGGTGTGTAAGGTGGTACCGGCAGCCCTTGGAGAAAAAATTGGCGATCTGGCGGCGATTACCACGGCCTGGATCGGCTGGAGGGGAGAAAACCAATGACCGTTGAAGAAAAGCTGCTTGTGGCAGCGGATCAAATATCCTCCTGCTTTGAGCAGGGAGGCAAGCTTTTGCTGTGCGGTAACGGCGGCAGTGGGGCGGATTGCGCCCATATTACCGGAGAACTGGTGAAGGGCTTTTTGAAAAAGCGTCCTTTGCCTGCTGCTCTTTGCGAAGCAATCGGAGAGCCCTGGGCTCAAAAGCTCCAGGGTGGGCTGCCGGCCATTGATTTAACGGCCAATGCCGCTTTGATGACGGCGGTGATCAATGATATTGACGGGCAGAGCGTGTATGCCCAGCAGGTGATGGCCTATGGGCAAAAGGGCGATGTGATCATCGGCATTTCTACCTCCGGCAATGCGGAGAATGTAGGCCGGGCATTGAAGGTGGCCAAGGCGAAAGGGATGTATACCATCGGCATGACCGGGGAAAGCGGCGGAAAAATGAAGAACCTGTGCGACCTTTTATTGAATGTGGATGAAAGTGAAACCTATAAAATTCAGGAAAAGCATCTGCCCCTTTATCATAGGCTGTGCATCCTGATTGAAGAAAGGCTGTTTCCGTGATGAGAAAATGGTTGGCTTTGCTCCTGCTTTTCCTGCTTCTGCCCGTTTGCCAGGCAATAGCAGAGGCGCAGGATATCACCGGGGATTGCACGTTTCCCTATGCGCCGGGAGCCCGGGGGCAGGGTGATATGCGGAATGATTCCTGGCGGCGGACGCAGGCTTTCTCCACTTGTATTTCCTGAAAGCAGTATGCTATAATAGACAAAATCCAGGCTATCCTCTGTGCTAAGCAGGAACACAGATTTTGAATATGAAAGGAATGCATGATATGCTAAATCTTTCTATTATGCCGCTTGAAAAGGAACATATCGAAGCTTACTGCGAAAATATTATCGATCAGCAATGCAGGGGGATTTCCACCCATGCAATGCTGATGATGAAATTTAATCCGGAGGGTACGCCGCCGGTCAACAAAGCAGAGGCACAATGCAAAATATACGACCAATACCGTGAAATATTGGACAAGGCCGGTGCCAAACATGGGGTACTCGTTCAAGCAACGTTGGGGCATATCACCGTTCCATATGAACCCTATCCCTTTCAACCATCCGTAAGCCTTGTATCTGGCGAAGACAGAGTGGTCACCTGCTGTCCTATGGACCCAAACTTTCAAAGCTATATAAAAGAACAAATGAAAATTCTTGCCCAAAGAAGGCCGGCCATTGTGATGCTTGACGATGACCTGGGCCTTTTATACAAACCAACCAAAGGGTGCGCGTGTAAATATCACATGGCAGAATTCAACCGGCGTGCAGGCACGAATATGACAAGAGAAGAATTGTATGCCCATACGCAGGGGAACAGCGAAGCGGATAAACGCTATACCCAAATCTATGTAGACGTTCAGCGGGATGGAATCGTATCGGCAGTAAAAGCGATGCGGGAAGGCCTTGATGAAATCGATCCTACCATACAAGGAATCGTATCGGGAATCTATGTGACAACCTTCTGCGAATTTTCGGGTGATACCGCACGTGTTTTTGCGGGAAAGGGCAATCCGTCGATCGTAAGGCTGAATGGAGGCCCTTATGCTAAAAGCAGCAGCGGGCGTACCTTTACCGAGAGCATGTTCAGGGCGGCCATCCTCAAAGAAAATGTAAAGGATCAGGTGGATATTTTCCTTGCTGAAACGGATACCTGCCCTCAGAATCGTTACAGTACAAGCGCGGCGTTGCTGCATGGCCACTTTACCGCCTCTATCCTTGAGGGCGCAACCGGGGCAAAGCATTGGATCACCAGATTGGGAAAAAAATTTGAGCCTAAATCGGGTATAGCATATCGCCAGATCCTCAGCAAATATTCAAAATTTTATGAGAAACTCACAGAATATGCAGCTCGATTAAAGCCTTTCGGATGTCGCATCCCCCTGACACGGATGCAGAATTACGGCTTTATTCCTGCTGAACAGGGGCTTAATCTATCGCCATGGTCAACCTGCGTGCTGGAGCGCTTCGGATTGCCGCTGTATTTTGGCAATAATGGGGACGGAGCAGTATTTATTGATGATTTCTCTGTAGATGGATTTGGCGATGAAGCGTTTAAAACGTTTTTTGCCGGTACGGTTGTTCTTTCTGCAGGTGCGGCGGAAAAACTGTTGAAGCGCGGATTTGAGGATTATATCGGCGTAAAAATAGAGGAATGGAATGGCGCAGTAATTAGCGGCGAAACATTGTATGGAAATGAAATTTCGACGCAGTATGGTAAAAAAGCCATCGTAGTGTGCCGGGATGGGGTTGAAGAATTGTCTCATGTTTTCCATCGTAATGTTGCAAAGGACACTATTGAAATTTTGTTTCCTGGCGTTACGCGCTATAACAATCCTCTCGGCGGCGAAACAATTGTATTTTGCGGCACGCCCGATATGCCATTTTTATATAAAACGGCATTTTCTCTTCTAAATGAAACCAGAAAAAGGCAGTTTATCGATATTCTATCCCGGAGAAACCATATTCCGCTATACTATCCTGAAGACGGAGAAATATATCTTCGTGCGGGGTATCTTGAAAATAACGAAATAATGGCGGCAGTTTTCAATCTTGGATTTGATGTTTTGGAAGATATTGCGCTGGTGTGCGATAAAAAAGTGGAAGCCGTAGAAATGCTGAATCCGGATGGAAGCAGATCGGAATGCGCATTTAAAATTGAAAATGGTATCATCAGGGTGAATGAATCGCTCAATACATTGATTCCTGCCATTCTTTTTGTTAAGACGAAATAAAAGAAAAAAGCTGAACGAAATGAATCGTTCAGCTTTTTTATGCGTAATCCGTTATTCTTCGTCGGGGGTTTCGGGGAAGAGGGGCTGATGGCAATTGGGGCAGAGATAATCTTCGTCAAAGTCGAAATTTTCCACTTCGAAGGTCATTTCTTCGCCGCAGTGAGGGCAGGTGTATTCCACCAGGCTCTCGTCGTCCTCCTCGTCGTCTTCGTCTTCATCCTCATGGCAATGGCAATGACCGCCGCAGCCGCAGCCGTCCTCGTCTTCTTCGCCAAAGAGCATGTCTTCCATATCGCTCAGATCGCTGTCGATGGATTCCACGTATTCGTTCAGATCATCATGATCCGCCCGCAGATCTTCCACTTCGGCAGCCAGATCGGAAAGCACGTCCAGCATTTTTTCGATGAGCTTGCCTTCATTGGATTCGGCATTGAGCTTCAGGCCTTCAGCCAGGCCCTTGAGATAAGAAACCCGATCGGTGAGATTGCTCATAAGATATCACCATTCCGGCGCGGCAGCCGGCATTGAAGTGAATGAAAATACGGCCGCTGATTTTGTATTTTCATAAAGGCCTCCAAGCAACTCGGAAGGGCTGCTTGGAAATGAAAAAAGAAATGATCCGAATAGGTTTTCGGAAGGGGTACGGGGAAACTGCTTTTGACTCAAAAGCGGTTTCCCCGTAATATTTCCCGGCATTAGGCGCGGGAGAGATATTCGCCGGTGCGGGTGTCGATCTTGATCACGTCGCCGATGTTGATGAACAGGGGCACCTGGATTTCATAGCCGGTTTCGGTGGTGGCGGGCTTGAAGTTGTTGGTGGCGGTGTCGCCCTTGAAGCCGGGTTCGGTCTGGGTGATTTCCAGTTCAACAAAGTTGGGGGCTTCCACGGAGAAGGCCTGGCCCTTGAAGTAGCGGATGGTCACATTGGTGTTTTCCTTCACGAACTGGATGGCTTCTTCCACGGCATCCTTGCCCAGAGGCATCTGCTCGTAGGTTTCAGGATCCATGAAGTAGTACAGATCGCCGTCATTGTAGAGATACTGCATTTCCTTGGTTTCGATGATGGCCCGGGGCATTTTATCGGTGGGGTTGAAAGTGCGCTCGATCACGGCGCCGGTCATGATGTTCTTGATCTTGGTGCGCACGAAAGCAGCGCCCTTGCCGGGCTTCACGTGCTGGAAATCAACGATATTCCACACGCCGCCTTCCCATTCCACAGTGATACCCTTTTTGAAATCGCCAGCAGTAATCATGGTTGTATTCCTCCAATTATTATGATGATATATGGTTGCATAAGGGGCTGATTACAGGATCAGCAGCGCCTTTTGTGCATGAACCAGGGTGCGTGCGCCACTTTCGGTGATCGCGCAAGTGTTTTCGATACGAACGCCGCCAAGGCCGGGCACATAGATGCCGGGCTCCACCGTGACTACATGACCCACTTCCAAAGGATCAGAGCACAATTGAGAAAGGCGGGGGGCTTCATGGATATCAATGCCCACGCCGTGGCCCAGGCCGTGGCCAAAGCGGCCCTTGTACCCGGCGTCATCGATGATCTTGCGGGCAATGGAATCAATATCCTTGCAGCATTTTCCGGGGGCCAGGGCAGCTTCGCATTCTTCCTGAGCCCGGAGCACCGTTTCATAGATTTTGCGCATTTCATCCTTGGGCTGGCCGATTGCCACCGTGCGGGTCATATCCGCGCAATAGCCGCCTTTCTTGGCACCAAAATCGAACGTGATCATATCGCCCAGCTGGATTTTGCGTTCGCCGGGGATGGCATGGGGAAGAGAGCCGTTTTCGCCGGAGGCCACGATGGTATCAAAGGCCAGGGCATCCGCGCCCATTTCCAGCATGGTATAATCCAGCATGATCTGCAGTTGCTTTTCCGTCATCCCGGTTTTGATCCGGGGCAGCAAGGCTTCAAAGGCCCGGCAGGAAATATTGCAGGCTTCCTCAATGCAGGCAAGCTCTTTTTCATCCTTCACCCGGCGGGCCTTTTCAGGCGCGTTGCCCAGTGAGGCAAATTCCATATCCTGCATGGACTTCTTCATTTCCTCAAAGGCGCGCACGGTTACTTCATCATCCTCATAGCGCACCTTGGAAATGCCGTGATCACAAAAGAGCTTGGCGGCCAGCGCGGAATGGCTCACGCCATTTTCGATCATCAGCACCTGAAAGCCAGGGGCCTGATTTTCCGCCTGTTCAGTATAGCGAAAATCCGTTACGATGGCCTGAAAGCCGTTTCCGGCAGCGATCAGCCCTTCGCCGGTATAGCCGCTCAGGTGAAACATATTGGACGGCTTATGGATCAGCACGCCCTCGTTGGCACCGATACCAGCTATTTTCAGCATCTTTTCCATTCTGTTCATTGCTTTTCCCTCCATGATATGCAAGCACAGCATACCACATTGTATTTTAGCATAAACGCAAGCGATACGCCACCCCTAACAGGGAGAAAAATGAAATTTTTTTGTTTTTTCATAAAAAAAGAATGCGCAGACCGCTTTTTTTGCTGTCCGCGCAGGAGATAAGCCTGTTCAGGGGCGCAGAAAAGGAGGGTTAATAAACCTCCTGCGCCCGCAGCCGATAGCCGTGTCGATAGACGGTTTCAATGCAGAAGAAGCCCAATTTTTTCCGAAGGCGCTGCACGTGCACATCCACCGTGCGGGTGTCACCCGGGCTCATATAGCCCCAGGCCTCCCGCAGCAGCTCTTCCCGGGATACAGCGCGATCAATATTTTCTGATAATTCTTTCAACAGGGAAAATTCCTGCTGAGTCAATTCGCAGGGCCGCCCATCTACATAAACTACCTTTTCTTCTTCGTCAATTGCCAGCAGGGCAGGGATATCTTCTCGGGGGAAAATGGAAAGCAGTGTACTCATCTTTCGTCACCTCGTATATATAGACGATTGAAAAGACCGCTTTGTTCCATCAAAAATAAAAAAATTTAAAAGATCAGTTTGTCGAAAAAGTATTTTCGACAAACTGCGAATGGAAGTCAGCTAAAGCAGTCTTCCATTCGATCCATCACATTTACTGCAAAAATGGCTTTCCAGCCCTGTGAAAAGGGCTGGAAAGCCTATTTTTGCGGTCGT
>SVGW01000069.1 GCA_015056125.1 Clostridiales bacterium
CATCCCGGGTAACGGTAACACCCATGGCCTCAAAGGTTTCCAGGATGTTGTCAAATTGCTCGGGATCAATATCAAGGGTAGAGAGCTTGGTGATAATTTCATCATAGGTCAATACGCCCTTGCTCTTCCCCAATTCATAAAGTTCATTCAGTTTTGTCAGCTTTGCATCTGTATGCGTGCTCACTATGGCTGCAACTCCTCTCTGCCGTCATCGTCCCTGCTGCTTAATGCGAGCTAATTCTTTAGAAAGCGCCGCCACCTCCTGAAGAGCTCTGGCCCGGGTTTCACCGGAATCGGCGCTTCGCATCAAGGCGGTCATAGCGTTGATTTCATGTTGTAAGTGCTGAATCTGCAGATTCCTCAGGCAATCTGCCGCAACTATGGCGGCATTTTCGCGTTCTTCATCTGTCAGAATGGTAAAAGTTTCTCCAGCAGCCTGGCGCAAAGCATCATTTTCCGCTTCGGCAATGATTTGCGCTGGAGCAGCGCCGGAAAGGAGCAAATCAGCAATGGATGAAAGCACCTCATCTGAAAAATCTTGCGGCTTTACCATATCCGCAGGAAGCTTGCCTGTGGCCAGGAGGGCCAGCAAAGTCTGCTCCGTCTTATATCCTTCCGGAAGGCGCATCCGCTTTGGTGTTAAGCTTTCCCGCTTTGCCGCCATATTATGCTGGCCCATTTCCTGAGAAGAAACGCCAATCTGCGCCAGCAATACCTCCTTGGAAAAACCGGTCTGCACATGGAGCAGTTCCAGATAATTTTCCATTTCCACCGGTTCCCGAACCTTTTTCAGGATTTCTGCGCATTTTTTGGCATATTCTGTGCGCCCCTCCTGGGTTTCCAGGTCATGCTGCAAGCGAAGGCGCTGCATTCTGTAAGCGATAGCGCTCATGGGTTTTAGCTTTTGAAAGGCTTCCAGGCCTCGCTGCCGGATGAACTCATCCGGATCCAGCCCATCCGGGAAATAAAGCACCTTTGCCGATATGGCCTCGCTTTCAAAAATATCCAGCGCTCTTTCAATTGCATGCTGGCCGGCTTCATCGCCGTCATAGGCAAGCCATACCTCCGGCGCAAAGCGCTTGAGCAAGCGCGCCTGCTCGTTGGTAAGCGCGGTACCCAATGTGGCCACAGCCCCCGAAATCCCTGCCTGAGTAATGGCCACTACATCCATATACCCTTCCACCAGCACAATCCGCTTTAAATCCCTGATTTTTTTGACCAGGTTGATGGCGTATACGCCCTTGCGCTTGTTAAATACCGGTGTATCCGCAGTATTCAGGTATTTGGGCTTGACATCACCCATGGCACGCCCGCCAAATCCCAGCACATTTCCCTGCTGATCAATGATGGGAAACATCGCACGGCCCCGGAACATATCAAAGGCATGGTCGCCTTTCACCACAGAAAGCCCCGCCAAGGCCAGCTCATCCTGAGAATATCCCTTTTCAAGAAGGTAAGAAGTCAGATCATCCCAGCGCTCATAGGAAGCACCCAGGCCGAAACGACGAATAATGCCATCATCCAGCCCTCTTTGATGGAGATAATCCAACACCTGCTTTCCCTCTGGCTGCCAGAGCCGATTGTGATAGAAGTGAGCGGCTTCCCTGTTGGCTGCAAGGAGCCTTTCCCGCTGAGATCGGCGCCGTTCATAATCCGGATCCTCGCTTAATTCAGGCAAAGGAAGATGAATCCGCTCAGCCAGCAATTTCACTGCATCCAGATAGGAAACCCGCTCCATTTCCATCACAAACTGCACCACATTGCCGCCGGCCTTGCAGCCAAAGCAATAGTAGAGATTCAAATCAGCGTTCACGGAAAATGAAGGGGTTTTCTCATTGTGAAAGGGGCATAATCCCCAATAGCGCCGCCCATCCTTTTTCAGCGAAAGATAGTTGGAAACGACTGATACAATATCAACCCGGGAATACAATTCATCCATCCAAGCCGATGGAATGCGCCCAGCCATTCCCTCTCCTCCTTTCGCATGTGCTAAAATTCGCGGTCAACTGCTTTTTTCCTGCAAAAAAACAGAAATTTCATCCGATCAAATTATGGGAAAGGATGCTGGAACAAATATTTTCTGATAAGTGCGCAGCGCATAGCGATCCGTCATGCAGGCCAGGTAGTCGGTTACCGCTCTGGCAGTGCCATCCCGGTATGAAATCTGCACGTATTCCAGGGGCATTTCGCCCGGATGCTCCATAAAATATTCATAGAGCGCCGAAATAACATGATCGCAGCGCTTTTCCTCCAATGTGCGCCATTCATCCTGATATACGCGCTCAAACATGAAGTCGCGCAATTCATCGCACGCATCCTGAATTCTTTCACTCATGCGAACGAAGGGCTGGGCCATACTGTTTTTTACCACATCTTCAATCATGGTATTGATACGCTGGCCATGAGTTTCTCCAAGTACGTGCAATAAGTCATGGGGCAATTCAAATTCCCGCAAAACCCCTGCGCGAATGGCATCATCGATATCATGATTGATATAGGCAATGCGGTCCGCCCTGGCGACGCAGGCCCCCTCCAACGTAGCCGGAGTCAGCTTGCCAGAATGGTTGAGAATACCATCGCGCACCTCTTTGGTCAAATTCAGCCCTTCTCCGCCTTCCAATACCTCTACCACTCTCAGGCTCTGCTCGTTGTGCTTAAAGCCATCGGGGCTCAGCCTATCCAGGCTTCTTTCGCCGATATGACCAAAGGGCGTATGGCCAAGATCGTGCCCCAGGGCAATGGCCTCCGTCAAATCTTCATTGAGGTGCAGGCATCTGGCAATCGTTCTTGCCACTTGAGAAACCTCAAGGGTGTGCGTAAGCCGGGTGCGGAAATGATCTCCTTCGGGAGCAATGAAAACCTGGGTTTTAAATTTCAGGCGGCGAAAGCTTTTGCAATGGAGAATCCGATCTCTGTCCCGCTGAAATTCAGTGCGCATAGAGCAGGGGGATATGGGAAAATCCCTGCCTTTTGTATCTGCGCTGCAAACGGCATAGGGCGAAAGATACGTCCTCTCTCTTTCTTCCAATTCCCGGCGAATCTCCATGTATCTGCCACTCCCTTTCTACATGTGTATATACAACATGAATATACCCAAATCCTTTTTTCTTTACTCGATTGACAGATAAACTATTTCATCTTATCATGAAAGACGGGAGGAAAATTATATGAACAGAAATTATGAATTGGATAAGAATACGCTTCTTCCAAAAGAAAGCGAAGCAACTATTCAAGAACTGCTTGATATGCTGGAAGTGCTAAAGGATATTGAGATCAATGGAGACTTCCAGATGGATGAAGAAAAAATCTGTCCGCTGCGCCAGGATGAAGTGCGCTTCTCAATATCCCTTGATTGTTTTCAGGCATCCTTTTCTTGCTTTACTCCGCTGGGCATCAAAATGCCAAGGATTATACCGAGGACGGAGGAAAAAACATGAAACATGATGGATTTGAATGGCAAAGAAAGTTGGATCAGGATGCACCAAAAAACGCCCTCATTGATAAATTGCCTCTTCCTGAGCACCTTCCGCATTCAGGCCCCCTCGCCGCCCTTCCTTTTGCCGTCAGCAACAACATTGCAATCGCAGGCGCCAGGCTCACCTGTGGCTCCAAATTGCTGGAGGATTATATCAGCCCATATACAGCAACTGCCGTTTTATCGCTGATTCAAGCAGGAGCAGTTCCAGTTTGTACGGCAAATCTGGATGAATTTGGCATGGGGTTAACGGGCCAATTCAGTGCATATGGCATGCCCCAAAATCCTTCAGCACCCGGCTTCTGCCCAGGCGGCGCTTCATCCGGGGCAGCAGCGCTGGTGGCCTCCGGCTGTGTTCCTCTGGCGCTTTGCTCAGATGGAGGCGGATGCGCCCGGCTGCCCGCCTCCCATTGCGGCGTGATCGGCTGGAAGCCATCCTATGGTGCCTACAGCCGCTACGGGCTGACGGCATGCGCATCCTCCCTTGAGCAGCCGGCT
This sequence comes from Clostridiales bacterium, assembly GCA_015056125.1. GTDB lineage: Bacteria > Bacillota > Clostridia > Christensenellales > Aristaeellaceae > RUG563. Next base: position 3,974 of record SVGW01000069.1, read on the forward strand.
CTGATAGCAAGGGATATTTCGCTGATCAAAGCAGCGCATAATTGTCTCATTTCTAAAATGGATTCAGGAGATGCGATAAGCGCCGAGGCATCAGAAGAATTCCATACCGCAGTTCAATTTGCAAATATGCGAATTGCAATCCCGGAATTTGGTATGTTTTCAATTCAAGGGGAGATTCAAACCGGTATTCGGCAAGCCGCCTCCTGCATTCAACACGCGGGCGGACATATTTTTACCTGCGCCTTCCCGGATACGAGGCTAATTACAGCTTCCTTTTATAGCATTGCATGTGCCGAAGCAAGCGCCAATTTGGCGCGTTTCACCGGCATGCTTTCCGGCAAACAATTGAACGGGGCAAGCTGGGAAGAGCGTTTTGCCAATTATCGCGCTTTATTGGGGGATGAAGCAAAGAAACGAATTGCTTTGGGTGCTTATGTGCTGAAAGAAGAGCACTACGAGCAGTATTATCTTCGTGCACAGGCTTACCGAAAACAATTGATCGCCTGGTTCAAGGAAATTTTTACGCACAGCGCATTTATTCTCCTTCCCGTTTCCTCAGAAACTGCGAAAAAGCCCGGTGGATTGACGCAGCATTCCTATGATCTTGCCGGAGCGCTTACGGCCTGCAGCAATCTGGCAGGGCTTCCAGCCATTTCGCTTCCTTGTGGAAAAGATAAAGATGGGAAGCCGTTTGGCATTCAAATGATCGGGCAAAAAAATAAGGATATGGAGCTTTTAAACGCCGCTGAAGCGATGCAAAATATATTGAGCAAAGGATAAAATGTGATGAAAACCAGGATCGGCCTTGAAATTCATGTAGAATTAAATACTAAAAGCAAAATGTTCTGTTCCTGCGGCACGGCCTTCGGCCTGCCTGCCGGTTCCCAGTGCTGCCCGGTATGCCTGGGGCTCCCGGGGGCATTGCCGACAGTGAACGCGGAGGCAGTTCATCTGGGCGCATTGGCAGGCTTTGCATTTCACAGCCATGTAAATTCTGTTTCCCGCTTTGATAGAAAGCAGTATTTTTATCCTGATCTCCCTAAAGGATATCAGATTACGCAGCGTTTTTTCCCATTGTGCACGGGGGGCAATATAACGTTGCCTGATACAATGAAAAAAATACGCATAATAGAAATGCACCTGGAAGAAGATGCAGGTAAGCTGATCCACAAAGAAGATGCATCCTACGTGAATTTGAATCGCTGTGGCGTGCCTTTGTTGGAAATTGTTACTGCTCCGGATTTTTCAAGCGGAGATGAAGTCTACTTATTCCTCCATATCCTTAGGGATACTTTGGTTTGTTTAGACATAACAACAGGAAAAATGCAGGAAGGCGCCTTGCGGGTGGATGTCAATGTTTCGGTTTCCAAAGAAGATATGACGTACGGAGAAAGAACCGAAATGAAAAACCTCTCCAGCTTCAAAGCCGTTCGCGCCGCTATCGCTTATGAAGCCGATCGGCAGATCAAAGCGATTCAAGACGGTGAAATAATTCTTCCCGAAACCCGGCGCTGGGATGAAAAAGGCGGTTTTTCCGAGCCGCTTAGAGAAAAGGCGGGAAAGCAGGATTATCGCTACTTTCCTGAGCCGGATCTGCCGCCTTTAGCCCTTGAGTCCTCCCTTATAGAAGCATGGCACAAACAAATTCCTGATACGCTTCCCGAAGCCACGTTATGCCGCATCTATTCGCTCCCTGGAATGACCGAAAAGTATGCGTTTTTCTTGGCCAATTCCGCTGTTCTTCTTAGTATTTTTGATGCTGCGTTCCACGAAATCCATGATGCCAAGCGCATTTTAAGCTGGTTAATGGGCGATTATCGCGCCATCGCTAAAAAATATGCCTTGAACCCAGATGTGCCTCCATTCTCGCCGCAGGAATTTGCTCTTCTCATGAAGGAAATGGTTGCCGCAGAGCTGCCTTATAAATCCGTGAAAGAAAAATTGGAGGAACTTTGCTTCAATCGATAACCGCTCACTATCCTCATACGCTCAATTAAATACCTTATTCTACTTTTAACATACCATATTCTTGTTTTGGCAAAACAAAGCAGAGCGCTTGCTCTGCTTTTATTGAATGATTTAATTTACAAACCGAGTTCTTTTCTTTCTTTATCTGTAAGTTCTGCGGTTCCCAGCATATCCGGGCGCCGCCGCGCTGTGATTGTAATAGATTCTTGCCTCCTCCATGCAGCGATTTTTTTGTGATCGCCATTCAAAAGCACTTCCGGCACTTCCATTCCTTCAAACACGCGGGGACGGGTATATTGCGGGTATTCCAGTAAACCGGCAGAAGAAAAGCTCTCATCTTCCGGGCTCTCTTCGCAGCCCAACACCCCCGGCACCAGCCTGGCAATGCAATCCACCAGCACCATGGCTCCCATTTCGCCGCCGGTGAGCACGTAATCCCCTACCGAGATTTCCATATCAATATATTTATCCAGCACCCGTTGATCAACGCCCTCATAATGCCCGCAAAGCAAGATCAAGTGCTCCTCTTTTGCAAGCTCCTGGGCCAGCCTTTGCGTAAGCGTTACTCCACGGGGAGAAAGATAAATGCGTTTGGCGTATTTTCCGATATTTTCCGCCCGTTCCTGTATGGTATCATCTGCTATCTCGGTATTATCCCGGCACATTTTTCCGCGCTTTTTGCATACCGCTTTCATGGCATCAGCAATAGGCTGTGCCATCATCAGCATCCCTGCGCCCCCCCCGTATGGATAATCATCGGTATTCTTATGTTTGGAAACCGAATAGGGCCGAATATCCTCTGTTTCAATGGTAATCAAGCCATTGGCCCTCGCTCTGCCCAGAATGCTTGTATTCAGCACACTTTCAAACATTTCCGGAAAAATCGTCAGGATATCAACGATCATAAAATTATAGCTCCTTTATGCCTTTTTGAGAGTCAGCGTTCCTGCAGTGAATCGCTTACCTACCGGCAGGTCAATTCCTTCTTCTTTTACCGACATACCCTTGTATTCTTTTCCATCTGATGTAATGTAGCATTTTGTCTCATCACATGCAGGATATACCGTTACAGCAGTTTGCCTGGGATGCTTGGTAAAAGAATACAACTTGATGGTATCCATGGCACGATCATTAAACTGCAACACCAGAAGACTCTCTGTGTCGCAAAGAATACGGCATTCAGAGCTGATCCAGAAATCACGCTCATTTTTATATTCCCGAATAAACGCTTTCAATTCATCTTGCAGCGTGGCGGAAAGCTTGGTTAAGTCACAGCTGATTCCAATGGGGCCGCCTACTGCCGCAGCCTTCAGATACCCTTCATTCACGGCCTCCAAATGATTCCAGGTGGCATCTCCGGATACCAGGATTTTTTCAGATGTTCCTCCACCATATTTCGGCGTAAATTCCGCCAAGCTTCTGATGGTGATCCATTTTTCCAGCATTCTGGAGGGCATTCTGATCATGGTATGTTTAAAAATATCTACTTGATTGTATAAGCTGTGATCGTCGCTCATCCAGAAGCTGTCAAAGCCATGGATATTTGCCATGGACATGCGAAGCCCGCCGGAAGCACAATTTTCTAGATAAAGAGATGGAAATTCCCGGTTGATCCTATCAATGAAACCGCGATATCCCTTGAAATATTCCAAAAAGCCTGTCCGCTTGGCGTCAAAAGAAAGCCTTTCATTAAAGTCAAACTTGATAAACTCAATCCCATACTTTCTGATCAGCTGGGCCAGTACGTGATAAATATAATCACAGGCAGCTGGATCTGCATAGTTTACGAAATACTTGTTATTTTCACAGATATAATATTCCGGATGAGTTTTCACAGTAAGAGAATCCTTGTCCGCACGCTCGATTTCAAACCATAGGCCGAATTTCAGCCCTTCAGCACGCACCAAATCAGCAAATTCTCTCATCCGTCCGGCCATGGAGGCGTCTTGGCATTCGCGCCAATCTCCTACGCTGCGAAACCATTCATTGGGTCTTCCAAACCACCCGGCATCAATCACGAAATATTCCGCACCAACATCCTTGGCAGCCTTCAATTGTTCTGAGAGAATATCATAGCTGATATTATCAAAATTACTCATCCAGCTGTTATAAATGATCGGGAGAGCCTTTGCTGGATGATATTCATTATAATACCGATGCAGCTTGTAGGCATCCAAATCCTGTTTATTGGTAAAGGTATAATACAATATTTTGGGCAAAACCAACGTGTCACCAGGAAGCAGCGAATAAGAAAGATTTTGATCGTTCAATCCGAGCTCCACTGTCACATTTTTACCCGCACTTTGCGCAAAGAACTTTCTTACGCGCAGCTTCCATGTGCTCTGGCAAAGAATATGAAACACAATTCCCCGTTGATTCTGTTGGTTAAAGAGCGCAACGAACGGAGCCGCCCCGACATTGGAACGCACCTCATCACAGGATGCGCTGATTTCAGTTACAAGCGGCTGCCATTGACCGTATCTTTCCCCGCACCATTCATTATACTGAGTAAATACTTCATATTCTCCGCCGTGAAAAACAAATTTGGAAAGTGCTGAAGATATAGAAAGCGGTCTGTTTGCTTTGTTTTTAATTGTATCTGTTCGTTTTACAAGGCCGGTATCGTGAACAATATAGGATGATTCGATTTCGAACTGATCATTCTCAAAAAACAGTGTATGATCATTCTTTCGCTCTACTTTCCCTGATACCATATCAAAATCACCAAATAACGTCATCATCTGGCCAATATGGTCGACTGTCAAAGGATAATGTTTCACAATATCGCCTCACTCTACTATTTTTTCAGTTGCAAAAAGATATGATTATTCCCAACTGCAAACCGCCACTTCATGTAATCTGGAAGCATCAACCTTCATAATGCCTTTTTCAACATCAATTTCAGGCACAATATGGCGCACGGCAGGAAGAAGCATTTCGCCCTTGGGCGTTTTGATTACATACACATCGTTGCCGCCGGGCTGGAGCACGTCTTTTACAATGCCCAATTCATTTCCATCAAAATCAACGGCCTTGCAGCCAATCAGATCACAGATAAAAGTTTCCCCTTCCTCCAACACCCGTGCATGGGGCCTGTCCACATACAGCATCATGCCCCTCTGTTTTTCGGCTTCATTGCGATCCTGCACGCCATTTAAGCGAAGATATACGCCGTCATCCCGTACGCTTACATCTGCTATTTCGATTTTTTCGTAGGAGGCCCCTTTTTTTATAAATACAAATTCCAAATCCTCATAGCGATACGGATCATCCGTATCGGGGCGAACCTTCACTAAGCCTTTCACACCTTGCGGGCGCAGCACTTCTCCAATTAGTAAATATTCAGATAACATATAAAAACCCCTCACATTTTAAGAAAGGCGGACGGCACAATCAGCCATCCGCCAATGATTTTACTGGATTTCAACAAACACGGGCTTCGCATTCTTATCCGTTGCAGCCTTCACTACGGTGCGAATCGCCTTGGCGATTCGGCCCTGCTTGCCGATGACCTTGCCCATATCCTCCGGCGCCACGGTGAGTTCCAGAATGATGGCCTCGGGGCCCTCAGTTTCCATCACCTGCACAGCATCCGGCTGATCGACCAAGGACTTTGCCAGAAATAGGACAAGTTCCCGCATGGATTTCCCTTTCTTTGCTTACGGCAAAAATTAGCCTTCGATGGCGCCGGACTTCTTGAGCAGAGCGCGCACGGTGTCGGTGGGCTGAGCGCCGTTCTTCATCCATTCAGCAGCCTTTTCATTGTCCACTTTGATTTCAGCAGGCTGGGTCATAGGATTGTAATAGCCGATTTCTTCGATGAAACGGCCATCGCGGGGGCTGCGGACATCCGCAACAACGATGCGATAGAAGGGGTGCTTCTTCATGCCCATTCTCTTGAGACGAATCTTGACAGCCATGGTAATTATTCCTCCCTGATTTTGAAGTAATCTATGGTAATCATATACTTTTCATATGATAACCGCTGTTTTGGGGGCCATCCTTGGCCCAAGTGGTTTTACTGAAGATTCATATTCTTCATCATGCGCATTGCGCCGCGCTTATTGCCCATCATTTGCTTCACCATTTTCTGCATTTGCTCAAATTGGCGAATCAAGGCATTTACATCCTGCACAGTCACCCCAGCGCCAGCGGCAATGCGCTTGCGGCGGGATGCATTAAGAATACCGGGATTCTTTCTTTCCTTCAGCGTCATGCTGCAAATGATCGCTTCGGGCTTTTTCAGCGCGTTATCGTCCACTTCCACATTCTTAAGCTTAGCGCCGATACCGGGCAGCATACCCAGCACATTTTGAAGCGGGCCCATTTTCTTGATCTGGCGCATCTGATCCAGGAAATCATTCAGGTCAAAGCTGGTGGGATCTTTTTTGGCCTGCAGCTTTTCCATAGCCTCCATATCAGCGGAAGCGGTGGCTTTTTCAATCAGGGTCAGAATATCGCCCATGCCCAGAATTCTGGATGCCATGCGCTCGGGATGGAAGGGCTCAATATCCCCCAGCTTTTCACCGATACCGGAAAACTTGATCGGCTTGCCCGTCACAGCGCGCACAGAGAGCGCAGCACCGCCGCGGGTATCGCTATCCAGCTTGGTAATGATCACGCCATCGATGCTCAGCTTTTCATCGAAGGATTTGGCCACATTCACGGCGTCCTGGCCGGTCATCGCGTCCACCACCAGAAGGATTTCCTGGGGCCGAACAGCAGCCTTTACTTGCTGCAGTTCCTCCATCAGTGCTTCATCTACATGCAGGCGGCCTGCGGTGTCGATAATCAGCACATCCCGGCCATAATACCGGGCATATTCAATGGCTTCCTTCGCAGTGATCACAGGGTTCTGCGTGCCCTTTTCAAATACAGGCACCCCTACCTGCTCGCCCACCACCTGCAACTGCTTAATGGCGGCCGGACGATAAATATCGCAGGCAGCCAGCATGGGCTTTTTCCCCTGCTTTGTCAAATAACCGGCCAGCTTGGCGGCCATGGTAGTTTTACCGGCGCCCTGCAAACCGCAGAGCATGTAGATCGTGGGCACAGAGGGCGACCAAGTCAATTTGGCATTGGCGCCGCCCATGAGCTGCGTAAGCTCCTCATTTACGATCTTGATTACCTGCTGACCGGCGTTTAAGTTGGCCAGGATCTCAGTGCCCACGCAGCGCTCGGTCACTTTTTTTACAAAATCCTTTACAACCAGATAGTTAACGTCGGCTTCCAGCAGTGCCATGCGCACTTCGCGCATCGCATCCTTGATATTTTGCTCCGTCAGCTTGCCCTTGCCTGTCAGCTTTTTAAAGGCATTTTGAAGCTTTTCCGAAAGCCCTTCAAAGGCCATTTACTCTTCCTCCTGATCCAGCAATGCAGCGATCCAGCGGCGTGCAGCCGCAAGATGGGGCTTTGTTTCATCGGAAGCGATCACCCGGCTCAGCTCTTTTTCACAGGCCTTTAGCCCCTCTTCCACTTGCTTAAAGCGGCGAAGCAGCCCAAGCTTCTCTTCCAGCCCTTCCAATTGCTTTTCCGTACGGCTCACCGTATCGTGCACGCTTTGGCGACTAATGGAAAATTGCTGTGCAATTTCAGCCAGAGTGAAATCCTCTTCCCAGTAGAGGCGGGCCATTTCCCGCTGATTTTCTGTGAGCATCTCGCCGTAGAAAGCCAGCAGCCAGGAAAGCGACGCTTTCTTTTCCAGTGAAGACAGTGATTCGCGTCCCATGGCCTCCTCCTTTGTCAAGCATTTTCCCTTGACAAATATATTATAGTGTTTTTCTATCTTTTGTCAAGCATTTTCCCTTGACAATTTTCTGATTTTTCCAAAGAATTTATGTTTGCTCCATCACTTTCGGCCATTCATGTAATGCCGCAGCTGCAGGGGGAAATCCGTCTGAATAATATGGAAGCCCTTATCCAGCAGCCATCCCCAACCTTCATCCGCTCTGCCGGAAATAGAGATATCATCATTATGCCCAGCGGCCAGCACGGTTTTGTAGTTATACACGATGGCATTCACCCATACGATCAGCTTTTTCGCAGCCATGGAAGCAATATATTCTTGGGAAGCAACAGGGGCATCTTCTTCTTTGAACAGCACTTCCGCTCCCACATAATGAATGCCGCTTTTTTGAAGCATTTCAGAATAGGGATCTTCATTCTTTGTAACCAGCATAAAAGGAATTTCGGGGGCAATTTCTTTCAATGCATTGACCACATTCTCAGAATACGGCGCCTTTACCAGCACCTGATCCATCATATCATGGCGGCGCAGCACGCGGCAAATCGCCTCAGGGTTATCCCAGAATTTATCAATATTGATGTAGCAGCGCCCTTTCAGCATTTCAAGCGCCTCATCCAGCGTCATCAAAGGATAATCCGTGATCACCTGATCATAATTCAAAAAACGAAGCTTACGAATCTCTTCGCTGCTCAATTCATACAGCCGTTTATCCAATCCAAGAAAGATCCGCTCCATGCCCGGATGAAAAATGAACAGTTCCCCGTCTGCCGCATTGGATACATCCAGTTCAATCATATCCGCCCCTTGGCACAAAGCTGCCTCAAAGGCGATTCTGGTGTTTCCTGGTATGTTGGCACAGCTGATGCCGCGATGGGCTGTAATCAAAGGACGGCTCAATGCCTGCTCCTGCAAATTAAATTTCATCCAAATTTCATTCCTTTCTCAAATTCTTCCCTGATAATTATAGCAAATTTTATGTTAGACCGCAATATTTCTTTATCTTGACACTGTTTTCATTGACAAATTTTTACGATGCTGTATAATTAGTAAACGATATGAAAGGATGATGATTCTCTATGAAAAAAATGCTGGCAGCCCTCCTGATGCTCACGGTGATGCTCGGTCTCTTCTCTGGATGCGCTCAGGCGGAAGTGGAGCAAAATCCGCTGCTGGATGCTGCTTTTTCCCTGATTGAAGAAGGCAACATTTTTCTTGAAAGATATAATCAAATCACTGGCGCCAATGTGGAAGCAAAGTTTGTTAATGGCGTTCCCTATATGTTTGGCGGCAAGGGTGATGAGCTTTTTCTCTCCCAGTATCCCAACTATGCCAAGCGCAAGTGCTGGGAAACCACCAAGTTCTATCGCAAGAATTCCGTCTATATCTACGGCCTGGATTGCTCCGGCTACACACAGTGGATTTATGCCCAGTGCGGCAAGCCTGCTCACGATTCCCTGTCCAATATGATCCTCAAGTGGGATTACGAGCGCAACGGCAACCACCTCTACAATCACCGCAAGGGCAATGAAATGCCGCCCTACAATGAGCTCAAAGATCATCTGATCGTGGGCGATTTGCTGGTAGGCAAGAATGGTGCCCGGCATATCATGATGTATATCGGCACTTTGGCCGATTACGGCTTTACGGCTGAAGAGGTGCCTGAATTGGCCGATTATCTGGATTATCCTTTGGTGATCCACAGCGGTCCCAGCCCTGTATACGGCGCACGCTTTGACCAGGTGATCGCGGAAAACCCCGATCTCTATGGCAACTGCAAAACCACCAACGGCGGTGTACAGGTTTCCATTCTGGGCATTCCCCTGGACGAGGCCCCCTATCAGGAGCATGTGCAGATCGACGATTATTCCTACTATATGCTGGAAGATACTGTGATGACCATTTGGGATCTTCCCGGATGCACCTCCTTCTGCTGGTTCAGAATGTAATTCATAAAGAAAAGCATGGATTCGGCGTTTTGAACCGAACCAGTAAAAACGGACAATAGACAAAAGGCCCCCTTATGTAGGATAATAAACTACATGAGGGGGTAAGTTTATGTCAGGGAAAAAGGGAATGAAAAAGTATCCGGAAGGGATACGAGAAGCGGTGGTCAGTCGGATCAGGAACGGAGAAAGCCAATGCGCAATGAGTCGGGAATATGGGATAAGCAGGTGGGCAATTCAAAGGTGGCTTGCAGAACCAAGAGTACCAAGGGGGCGAGGAAGAAAGCCTGCAAAGACATTGCAGGAGTATAAGTACGAGAATAAGCGGTTGAAAATGGAAGTGGAGTTGCTGCGGGATTTTCTGCAGCACACAGAAAGGAAGTGAAGGCAAAGGTTAAGTACGAAGTGATCCAGCGACATGAAAAGGAGTATCCCATAACAGTCATGTGTCAGATACTGGGGGTATCACGCAGCGGGTACTACGATTATCTGAAGCGAGCAAATGGAGGAGAAGGTTACGCAGAGCTGGCCGAGCAGATCCGGCAATGCCAGGAGCGCAGCCGGCATACCTACGGTTACAGGCGCGGGCATCAGTGGCTGAAGCAGCAGGGTGTATATCGGAATCCCAAGACAATTCTGCGGATCATGCAGAAATATGGGCTTCTTTCCGAGATCCGTCGCCGCAGGAAGTGGGTTCAGATGGGGCAGCAGGTGCATAAATACCAGAATCTGCTTGACAGAAACTTCAACGCAGATCGTCCCAACCGTAAATGGGTTACAGATATTTCCTACATCCATACACAGGAGGGAGTTCTGTATCTATCCATGATCCGCGATCTGTACGACAACAGTATTGTTGCCTACAAGACAGCAACGAAACAAACTGTCAATCTGGTGCTGGACACAATTCGTTTGGCTATGAAGAAGGAGAAAAAGAGGGTCGCCGCAGAGTTGCAGCTCCACAGCGACCAAGGTTTTCAATACACTTCCCAGGCGTATTACAACCTGACTCAATCTTACGGCATTACGCCCTCCATGTCAAGACGTGGTAACTGCTACGACAACGCCATGGCTGAGAATTTCTTCTCTATCCTCAAAACCGAATGCATCTACAGACACAAGCTGACGTCCTTCCGACTTGCCAGGTCGCTCATTGACAGCTACATCACTTTCTACAACGCCGAGCGCATTCAAGCAAAAACCGGAGCGCCTCCGCTCTCGCTTCGTCACTCCGGTTGATCTTTTTGCCTACATAATGGCCTTTTTGTGCAGTCCGTATATTTTGGGGCAGTTCAACCTTTCTGAGTCGCCTTTTCTTGGTGCTTCTCATCAGCCTCTGCATCCTTATTCCGATCATGTGTGTGCATGGCCATGCGACTGCTGAAGAAGTGTCCACACCTACTGATACCGAGACCACCGTACCTACCGCTCCTGCTCCTGCCTTCGACTTCAAATTTCGCTGCACTGACACCTATTCCAGTCAGGTAGAGGAGCTGCTGAAGATCACGATCATCGACCAGCATAATTCCGGTTGGCGAAAGGTCGAGGTGCGTATCGACGGCGATGCCTGGGAGAACGTGACTGGAAAAATCACCAGCGAATCTACCTACTCGTTCTATGTGTGGAAGAATTGCACTGTAACCATCCGAGTTACTGATAAGCTGGGCAATCAACATA
>SVGW01000070.1 GCA_015056125.1 Clostridiales bacterium
ATCAGACGCTGCTGAAGATGTTCCCCGAAGCTGCCGAAAAGCTCTTTGCTCAGAACGAAGAGGACGCCAAGAACCGCCTTGCCAACTACAAGCGGATGGCTGGCCAGGAATAATTCAGTTTCATAAAGCCAAGGGCTGCTGTGCGAAAGCACGGCAGCCCTTTTTGAATGCATGAAAAAAAGAAATGAGTTGCTTGAAAGGAAAAACAGCATGTTTTCTATATTTCAGCTTGTAAGAAAGCAAGAGTATATGCTATATTGAATATAACCATACACAATCGTTATAAAGGAGGGAATGAATATGGTTTATATCACCGGCAATATTCCCCAGGGCAACTGTATCAACGTGAAATACCTGGGGGATAACCATTACGAATGCGAAACCCAGATCCCAGACAGCACCATGTCCGTAATCTTTTATGCCAAAGTGACGGGACAAAAGGGCGATGTATTACATTTGAATATCAAATTGCCCCCCTATGACCCTGCCGATCAGGGGAAAACCACCCAGTATAAAAACCAGAGCTTTGCCCCGGCCGCAGTGGAAACCATCTATACCAGCGAGGATCAGCGCAATTGGAAGCGCATTGAAGATGCAAAGCTGGAAAACTGGACGCTGATTTTTGATGTGCCCTTGACCGCCAATGAATGCTATGTATCCATTAACCTATATTACACCATCCCTATGTGGGAGGATTTGCAGCGCGCCATGGCTGTTTCTCCCTTTGTGGAAAGAAAAGTGGTGGCCCACAGCATGGGTGGGGAAGAAGTGGTGCTCTTTAAGGTGACCGACCCCACCGTGCCGGTTTCCGAAAAAGAAATCGTATATCTCCAGGGCGCTCAGCACTGCGCCGAATTCAGTGGCCCCAATGTGTTGGACGGGGTGCTTAGGTTCCTGGCGGATGGGCTGGATGAAGCCGGGGAGCTTCTCAAAAAATACGAATTCCATGTGGTGCCCATTGTGGAGCCCACAGGCTGGATCCGGGGCCAGCGGGGCGGCTATTCCGGAGTGAACCCCAATCGGGACTGGATGGATTTTCGCCTTTCCCAAACCAAGGCCCTGGACGCTTATTTAAGGGCCCTGCCCAAGAAGCCCTTTATCCTGATCGATATACATAATGGCTGGAGCAGCTATGAAAAGGATGGGGCGGGCGTTTCTGTGGTGGAGGCTTTCAATCCCTCCCCGGTGTATGATGCCCAGATAGAATTTGAGCGCATGATGAAGGAAGAGTGCGATTATCTGTCCCCTGCCGTCCATTGGCGCCCCCAGTGCGATCCCAGCATCTTCAAGGACTATGCCCAGAAGCATTTCGGCTTTGGCTTTACCTTTGAATTTGCCCGCTTTTGCATCTGGGATCGGGCCCTTGGAAAACGGGTGCCCATTTCCCAGGCCCGCTACCGGCGCTTTGCCAGGCAATTAGTTCATGCCATTGATCACTTTGCCAAGATCAGCCTGGAAAAGGGATGGCGGTAAAAATGGGCATGAAAAAATACTCCTCAGATCGTTGAAAAAAACGTAAAAGAAAAATGGCTGCAAGCATGCGGCCATTTTTGCGTTTTCCGCGTTTCTCAGCGGTCTGCAGTGGGTCACACCTGGTCAGCTGAAAAACCGGAAAATATCCGGCACGGCACCTTTGCCAAAGGTTTTTTCCGCCATGCGATACATGGCTTTTCCGTGAATCCTATCGTGCCAGATGAAGCGCCTGCATACTTTGCGCAGGCTCCAATATTCATTGCCGCTGCCCAGAAAAACGGGATTGGCCAAATAATTTTCCTGCTGTTCCAGCAAATCAAAGCCCCGCTGGCGGCATGCCAGAATGGAGCCCTCCCGATCGGCATCCACATTGATTTCGCCGAAATAATAGCTGTTTACGCAGCGGGTGTGCACATACATTTCCTGGGCCGTGAGGGGCTTGAAGCCCAGAAAGGTTTTCTTGGGCAAAAGCACGCTGCGATTGCGATCTGGGACGGCTTCATACAGCTGCAAAAAGCTTTCGGCCGATTTTAAAGCCAGGGTTTTAAGAGCAGCATATTCCTCCTGGGTAAGCGGCGCTTTTTCTTCGTCAAAAATGACGTCCGAATCGGCGTCGCATACGTCCAGATGAGTGGCCCATTCCTGGGCAATGGCAATATCAATTGTATCCGGCTCCGGCGCGCCCTGCCAGCGCAGATAGGCGCGAATTTCATTTTCCATCTTGCTCAGGGCAATTTCTTTGGATTCTCCCCGGGTGAAAGCCCCTACGCACTCCACGGCGTGGAGCAGGGTATCGTTTCCGTTGTGTTCCCATACACAATTTATTTTCATGTGTTTTCCTTTCCATGTGGATCAACGACTTGAAGCGTAGCAGAGGGGCGTATTATTTTTTCTCATTTTTTGCGTTTCTGTATTCGCTGGGGGATACGCCATATACCCGCTTAAAAGCCTTGTAGAAAGCACTGAGGGTGGCGTAGCCCGCCCGCTGGCACACCTCGCTGATGGGCAGATGGGTTTCGGTGAGCAGCCGGGAGATCAGCGCCATCCGCTGATTCTGCAAAAAAAACGGAGAAGGATACATCCCTGCCGCCCAGGCGCACAATGCGCTTGATGGCTCGCTCGGACAGGCCAAAATGCTGGGCGATGGATTCGGCGCTGAGCTCGGGCTGATCCAGATTTTCCTGGATGTAGCGAAGCACTTCTTCATCCCGGGCCGTTTCCCGCATTTTCCGCTGATCCCGCTGTGCCTGGCAGATTTTTTCCGCCGAATCGGCCAGCTTGCCGTGCATAATTTCAGGAGAGAAAGCAGTGGTGCAGGGGGGCGGCGACAGGGCAATATCCAATTGCGCATCCCGAATGGCAAAGCGCATGATCAGGCGGCAATAGGAATAGGCATCGGCCAGGTTTTCAAAGGGCAGGAAGGCGTTGTTTAGAATATCATCCAGGATTTTTTTGGCCTGATCGCTGTTGCCGGAAAGCAGCTCCTGATGCAGCTTTAAGCAGATGTGGAGGCTGATGGAATTGGAGGGGAAATCATGCTCGGCCAGCTGGAAGATATGGGGAGTATCAGCGGCCAGGGAGGCCGTGCGCACGGCTTCAAAGGCAGCGTGGAGCCGATCTGCTCCGGAAATTTCTCGGCTCAGGGCGATGCACAGGGATTGGGGCAATTGGCTGTTGATGCGATTGGCGATTTCCTGCAGCATATCCGGGGCATAATCCGCGGGCAAAATCAGCACGAAGGAGGTGTTTTCCAATTGGTGCACCACCACGCTGGATGGCAGCCTGGAGGAAAGCTGCTCGGTGATCAGCGTGCCAAGAAGAGAATAATCCTGATTGGTGTTCACATCCTCCACATAAGCATATGCCACTCGATAGGGATGGAGCAGGATATCCGGCAGGGAGGTGGATACGCTGTGGCCGCTGAGCAGCCGCTCCAATTGATTGGCCTGGAGCTGGCTATGATAGGTGCTGAGGGTTTCCATAATATTTTTCTGGGTATTTTGCATATCCGTAATGGCATGCTCCACAAAGGCCAGCTGATCCGCTTCCTGGGGCAGGGTATAGCCATAGCCCTGGAGCTGAGCAAGGATGGTGCGGATGGGGCGATATTGGCGCCTGGTGAAATAGATGGACAGGCAGAGCACAAACACGATAGCGGCCAGGATATAGAAATAGATCAGCCGCTGGGTATCAACCAGCAGGCCGGGGAGCAGGCCTTCATCGATGGTGGCGCTCAAAGTGAGGGTGCCGCCCGGAGTGGTGAGATGGGTGAGCGGTATTCCGCCGGCGGCATCCATCATTTCTGCACGATAGGTGTAAATGCAATTGCCGTTTTTATCGGAAAGGGAAAAGCTTCCCTTTTCCAAGAATTCCTGGGGCAATTTATCCAATAGGCTACTTTCCTTGATAAACAGGAAACAGCCGCCATAATCATACTGCACGGAAAGGGGCATATAGTAGCAAAAGGCCAGGGGCGTGCCGGTGAGCACCTCCTCCACGGGCTGGTAGGAGGAGCCGGAGTTAGAAACGAAGGGAGAGGTGCGGATTTGGGTGGCTTTGAGAAAATGGGAATAATTGTCCAAGCTGCCAACGGAAGTAAAGAACGAATAATAATCCTCGCCCTCAATGGAATAGAATTTTAAGAAATCACTGAGCCCATAAAAGACGGCATTTTTTGTGATCAGCAGATCGTTTTTTGCATAGGCCGCGACGCAATCGGCTACGTATGGGTTCAAGGCAATGGTGGAGATATAATTTTGAGCTTTTAAAATATTCCAGCTGGCGCTGGCGGGCACGCTGCCGCTAATGATGCTCAGCTTGATGAGGGGCTCGTTTTTCTTTTCGGCGCCCAGCATATCGCCGAGGCTATTCAAATTGCTGCTCAAATCGTCCAGCATCACCTGGAGAGAATTTTGCAGATTATCCCGCTGACGATCGTAAAAGGAATTATAAAAATTGATGCACAGGGGCACGATCAAAGCGATCACCAGGGAGCACACCAAAACATTGGTGAGCAGGGAGCGCACAAAAAAAGAATTGGACGTATGCTTTTTCTTCATCGGGCTCCCTCCTGTATCGGCGTTTATTATTTTAATAGTTTACCATTCGACAAGGCGAAATGTCAATGCCAAGAAGAGAGAAAAGGGAAGAGGAATGCATAAATGAGCGATATTTCCACCTGCGTTTACATTTTCCACCTGGAAATTCCACCTGCTGATGCGTATTTCTACTTGATAGAAGCAGCACATTTATGATAATTTGATACCATCAAAAGGAGATGATACACGATGACACAGCATTCTCTCGGGGTGCGCTTGCGGAGGCATTGGCAGATGTATCTGTTCGCTTTGCTTCCCCTGATCTACCTGATCATTTTCAAGTATGTGCCCATGCTGGGCGTGCAGATTGCATTCAAAAGGTATAATGCGCGCATGGGCATCTGGGGCAGCCCCTGGGTGGGCCTGATGCAGTTTACCAAATTCTTCAATTCTTATCAGTTTGAGCGGGTGCTTACCAACACCATCGTGCTCTCCCTCTATTCCCTGGTGGCGGGCTTCCCGCTTCCCATTGTGCTGGCGCTGATGATGAATGCCGAGCGCAGCGGCAGGATGCGTTCCTTCGTTCAAAACGTTACTTATATGCCCCACTTCATTTCTACCGTGGTGATGGTGGGTATCCTCAATCAGTTTTTCAACACCCGCTACGGCGGCTTTGCCAACATATGGCATCTGTTTTCCGATGGCAAAGTGCCCGATCTTTTAAGCAGCGCCACGGCCTTCACCCATATGTATGTATGGTCCGGGGTGTGGCAGGGCATGGGCTGGGGCTCCATCATCTATATGGCGGCTCTCTCCAATGTGGATGAAACCCTCCATGAAGCGGCCATGATCGATGGCGCTTCCCGTCTGCAGCGCATTTTCTGTATCGATTTTCCCGCCATCATCCCCACCATCACCATCACCCTCATCCTGCGCTGCGGGCACCTGATGGGCATTGGATTTGACAAGGTGTATCTGATGCAGAACAACCTGAACCTAAACGCCAGCGAAGTGATTTCCACCTATGTATATAAGGTGGGCCTGGCCTCCACCACCAGCGATTTTTCCTATTCTACGGCCATTAGCCTGTTTAACTCCGTGGTGAATCTGATCCTGCTGCTGATTGTAAACACCGTGTCCCGCAAAGTGGGCGAGACCAGCCTGTGGTAAGGAGGGATGCGCAATGATGAAAAGAACAGCGAAAGGCGACCGGAGCTTCTATATCTGTAACCGTATCCTGCTGATGGTGCTCACCCTGATGGTGTTGATTCCGCTTATCAATATCGTGGCCAGCTCCTTTTCCGATCCTTTGGAGGTGGCCAGGGGCCATGTGTTCCTGTGGCCCTCCGGCTTTTCCCTGGAAGGCTACAAGGCCGTGTTCAATTATCACGGCATCTGGCTTTCCTATCTGAACACCATTTTCTACACCGTGGCCGGCACGGCGATTAACTTGATCATGACCATGTTTGCCGCCTATGCCATTTCCCGTAAGGGCGTGCCCTTCCGGGGGCTGATCACCGGCCTTTTCACCTTCACCATGCTCTTTTCCGGCGGCATGATCCCCAGCTATATTCTGATGAAGGATCTGCATATCTTGAATACCCGCTGGGCCATGCTCCTGCCTGGGGCCATCAGTGTGTATAACATGATTATCGCCCGCACCTTCATCCAGAATATTCCCACCGATCTGTGGGAGGCGGCGGAAATTGACGGATGCAGTGAGGCCCGGTTCTTTGTGAACATGGTGATTCCCCTTTCCGTCACGTTGCTTACGGTGCTGGGCCTGTATTACGCCGTGGCCCACTGGAACAGCTATATGGATGCGTTCCTGTATCTCAGCGACCCGGATATGATGCCCCTGCAGATCAAATTGCGCAGTGTGCTCATTGCCAACTCCATCGACCAGGAATTTATGGGCGATGAGAGCGACTATGAAGCCCGCCAGAGTCTGGCAGAGCTTTTGAAATATTCGCTGATCATCGTATCCAGCTTGCCCGTATTGGTGCTCTACCCCTGGGTGAAGAAATACTTCATGAAGGGCGTGATGCTGGGCTCTTTGAAGGGTTAAGCACTTGCAGCTTTCTTGTGCAAAGCGCGGTTATCCACCTCATCCGGCCCTCCGGGCCACCTTCCCCTCCAGGGGAAGGCTTTGGGGGCAGGATGCGGCGCTCCGGGGGAAAGCATGAATAACTGATCCCATCTGCTTTGGAAAAGCAGAAAAAATAAAAGGAGGAACCTACGTATGAAAAAGACCCTGGCGCTTCTGCTCATGTTGGCCATGCTGTGCGGCTGCGTGCCCGCCCTGGCTGACGAGCCCGAAACTCTCACCATCCTCATCGATGAGGATACCCTGATCATCGACTACAAAGAAAACAAGATGACCAAGTACATTGAAGAAAATTGCAATGTGAACCTGGAATTTGTGCTGCTGCCCGCTACCGACCCTGCCCAGAAGCTGCAGCTGATGATCAACTCCGGCGAAAAGCTCCCGGACGTGATCTGCTATAACCTGAACCTGTCCACTGCCTTTGCCTATGCTCAGGCCGGCGCTATCGTTCCCATGGAAGATCTCTACGAAAAGTACAGCGTGAAGCTGAAGGCAGCTGTGGAAGCCAATCCCGAACTGATGCTGCTGGAGCAGGTGACTGCTGCGGACGGCCATATGTATGGTATGCCCAAGTACATGGGTTCTTTGAACAACAACACCAAGTATCGCTACTGGATTAACTACAAGTGGCTGGAAAACCTGAATATGGAAATGCCCACCACCACTGAAGAATTCTATGAAGTGCTCAAGGCCTTCAAGGAAAAGGATCCCAACGGCAACGGCATCGCCGATGAAATTCCCCTGGCCGGCGCCTGGAGCAGCGACACTTCCACCTACAATCCGATTCCTGTGCTGATGAATTCCTTCATCTATTGCGATCCTGCCATGGATTACCTGTATCTGGAGGATGGCAAGGTCACTGCCGCTTATGCGCAGGAAGGCTGGAAGGAAGGCCTGGAGTATCTTAACAAGCTGTGCGAAGAAGAATTGCTGGATCCCGCTTCCTTCACCCAGAAATCTTCTCAGCTTCTGGCCACCCTGGGCAATCCTGAAACCTGCATCCTGGGCACCTATGCCGTGCAGGGCATGAAGGATTCTTATCCTGAAGAATTTGATATCCTCTTCCCCCTGGAAGGCCCCGCCGGCGTCCGGCAGATCACCTGGATCCCCACCACTGCCATCGGCTCCTGGTTCATCACCGCCGATTGCAAGAACCCCGAACTAGCTTTCAAGGTGGGCGATTTCCTGGCTGATAATGAAGGCTTCCTGGTGAGCCGTTTCGGTGAAGAAAATGTAGACTGGTGGTGGGTGGAAGAAGGCAGCATGTCCACTTTCGGTATGCCCAATGCCTATTATGACACCCCCAAGGGGGAAGACTATGTGAGCCCCTGGACCAACGCTACCAGCCAGTCCTGGCGTCAGCGTGGCCCCATCGTTTCTCCTCTGGGCGGAGACGGCAATCTGGAGGACGATGTTTCCGAATCCAAGATTTCTACGATCAAGAGCTCCAAGGCTATCCGGGAATTGAAGAATAACTATATGCCCAAGGAAGGAACCTGGCTGACCACCCTGATCTACACCGCCGATGAAGAATTCGCCATCAACGATATCAAGGCCACCATCGATACCTATGTGGTGGAATCCATGGTGCGCTTCATTACCGGCGATATGGATATCGAAACCGAGTGGGATTCCTACCTGGCTGAACTCAAGACCATGGGCCTGGAAACCTATATTACCACCGCTCAGGCTGCCTACGACCGCATGACCAAGTAATTTTTCCATGAGATATTGGGCCGCAGCAGCGTTGCTGCGGCCCTTCTCTTTCTATAAAAGGGGAAAAGAAAAAACAAGCGAGGAGGAGAAAAGAAAAAACAAGCGAATATCTTGAATGGCGAAACAAGCGAGGAGGAGAGCCATATGGTCTATCTTACCGGCAATATTCCCCAGGGCAACTGCATCAACGTGAAATACCTGGGAGACAACCGCTATGAATGCGAAACCCAGATCCCAGACAGCACCATGTCCGTAATCTTTTATGCCAAAGTGACGGGTCAAAAGGGCGATGTATTGCATTTGAATATCAAATTGCCTCCCTATGACCCTGCCGATCAGGGGAAAACCACCCAGTATAAAAACCAGAGCTTCGCTCCCGCTGCCGTGGAAACCATCTACACCAGCGAGGATCAGCGAAATTGGAAGCGCATCGAGGATGCGAAGCTGGAAAACTGGACGCTGATTTTCGATGTGCCCTTAACCGCCAGTGAATGCTATGTGTCCATTAATCTCTATTACACTATTCCCATGTGGGAGGATTTGCAGCGCGCCATGGCTGTTTCTCCCTTTGTGGAAAGAAAAGTGGTGGCCCACAGCATGGGTGGGGAAGAAGTGGTGCTCTTCAAGGTGACTGACCCCACCGTGCCGGTTTCCGAAAAAGAAATCGTATATCTCCAGGGCGCTCAGCATTGCGCCGAATTCAGCGGCCCCAATGTATTGGATGGGGTGCTCAGGTTCCTGGCGGACGGGCTGGATGAAGCGGGGGAACTTCTCAAAAAATACGAATTCCATGTGGTGCCCATTGTGGAGCCCACGGGGTGGATCCGGGGCCAGCGGGGCGGCTATTCCGGGGTGAACCCCAATCGGGATTGGATGGATTTTCGCCTTTCCCAAACCAAGGCGCTGGACGCGTATTTAAGGGCCCTGCCCAAGAAGCCCTTTATTCTCATCGATATGCACAATGGCTGGTCCAGCTATGAAAAGGATGGGGCGGGTATTTCGGTGATGCAGGATCTGGCTCCCTCTCCCGTTTATGATGCCCAGCTGGAATTTGAGCGCATGATGCAGCAGGAGTGCGATTATCTTTCGCCCACCGCCTGCTGGCGCCCCGGCAGCGGAAGCGATCCCAGCATTTTTAAGGGCTATGCCCAGAAGCATTTCGGCTTTGGCTTCACCTTTGAATTTGCCCGGTTCTGTATCTGGGATCGGGCGCTGGGCAAGCGTGTGCCCATTTCCCAGGCCCGCTACCGGCGCTTTGCAAAGCAGCTGGTGCATGCCATTGATCGCTTTGCTAAGATCAGCCTGGAAAAGGGCTGGCGGTAAACTACGATCAAAAAAGGAGCATTTTTTAATAAATGCTCCTTTTTTGATTGTAATTTGAAGCGATTTTTAGTAAAATGAACATAGAAATATGAAATGCAAAAAGGGAGGGCTGCCCATGCAAGCGCCCACCATTCTCAGGTGCTTTTATCATGGGGTATATTTGAAGCCACATCAGGGGCCGCGCCCCGCCCAT
Source organism: Clostridiales bacterium (assembly GCA_015056125.1). Taxonomy (GTDB): domain Bacteria; phylum Bacillota; class Clostridia; order Christensenellales; family Aristaeellaceae; genus RUG563. The sequence continues at coordinate 9,851 of SVGW01000070.1, forward strand.
TGGGATAAGCCAAGGCTGGTAAAAGATTATGAATTTGATCTCTATCTTCATCCGGGCAGAAAAATCCAATTAAACGGGGAATGGCACGAAATGGAGGAGGGCACCCTGATGGTGCGCCGGCCGGGGGATGTGGTATCCGGCTTTGGCTCCTTTGGCTGCTATATGCTTACGTTGGATTTCAGTAACACCAAAAAAGAAATATTCTATGACAGGAATGAGACCCAGGATGTGCAGCTCCTGTGCAACGATGAACTGCTGCAAGTGCTGCCGGTATGCTTCAAGCCTCGGCGGCTGGAGGAATGCGTGCACCTCATGCGGCAGATGGCCCTGCGGGCGCCCCTGGGCCCCGCAAGGGATGAGGAAGATAAGCAATTGGTGATGGAATTTTTGCATCTCCTGGCGGCGGATGCCTATCATGTAAAAAGGGATGAAAATTCCAGCCCGGACAGGCTGATCAGCCTTTGCGGCCATATGCAGCAGCATTATTCCCGAGAAATCACCCTGGATAGCCTGGCGGAATATGTGAATTTGGATAAAAGCTATCTGATTCGCTTGTTCAAGCAGGAATTGGGGGTAACGCCCATGACCTATCTTGCCCGGGTACGCATGGAAAACGCCCGGCTGCTGCTGGCGGAAACGGATGAATCCATCGCTGAAATCGCCCGCCGCTGCGGCTTTCAAACAGCTACCTATTTTCACACGTGCTTTAAAAAAATGTATGGGATGACGCCCATGGCCTACCGGCAGAAGAGTCGGAAATAACGGAGGAAGGAAGAAAAAATGAAGGAAAACCTATTGATATTTGAAAATGAATGCTGCCGATTGGCAGTGGATGAAAAGTGCATTGTGCAAAGCCTGGTGATAAAAGCAACCGGGGAAGAATGCCTGATGCAGGGGGAGGAAATCGCCCTTTTTTCCGTCACCCAGGGGCGGCCCTTTAATAATGAAGTGAAATTGGCCCATCCCAACAAGCGCACCGTTTTCCAGGGCAACAGCCTGCGAAAGGAGGGGAACCGACTGATCGTGGGCTTTGAAATCATCCCCTACAAAGCGGCCGTGGAAGTGAAGATCGCCTCTTCCTATATTGCTTTTACTTTGGCGGATTTTCTGGTGGCCCCGGAGGATTACGGCCATCTGGCCATGGATACGCCCCCGGCAGCGGAGTTCAGGCTTCTGCAATTGCCCATTAAGAATCGGGAAAACTTTGGAGAATGGCTGAATGTGAGCTGGGATGAAAAGGCGGCGGTGAATGTGCTGGCGGCCTGCCCCCAGGCGCTGGTGGATTCCCAGCGGCGCAAGGGATACCGCATCCTTTCAGCGGACGCCAGGCGGGAAATGGGGCTGAAGGGAACAAGCGCGGTCCTCATCGCCTGCCCCACGCCCAAACTTATGGACGCTATTGATCAATTGGAAAAGGATTTTGATCTGCCCCGGGGCGTGGAAAGCCGGCGCAGCGGAAAGCTGAATACCTCCGTTTACTGGTCGGGCCATATCACCCCGGAAAATGTGCAGGAGCATATCCGCTATGCGAAAATGGGCGGCTTCAAGCTTATGCTTTTGTATTACACTTGCTTTTTCAAGTATGGCAAGATGTATGATGTGATTGGGAATTATGATTACCGCCCGGAATATCCAAATGGCGTAGACGATGTGAAAAAAATGCTGGATAAGATCAAGGCGGCGGGGATCACTCCTGGGCTGCATTTCCTCCATACGCATATTGGATTAAAAAGCCGGTATGCGACCCCTGTGGCCGATCATCGGCTGCACCTCACCCGGCATTTCACCCTGGCACGCCCCTTGGATGAAGAGGAAACCACCGTGTATGTGGAGCAAAATCCTCAAGGCGCGGTGATGAATGAGCGCTGCCGCATTTTGCAGTTTGGGGGAGAATTGATTCATTATACTGCCTATACCACTCAGCCGCCCTATTGCTTCACCGGCTGCAAAAGAGGAGACTGGGATACCCGGGTGCAAGCCCATCCCCTGGGCCAGATCGGCGGGATCCTGGACGTGAGCGAATATGGGGCGGTGAGCGCGTATCTGGATCAGGAAAGCAGCCTGCAGGAGGAAGTGGGGCAGAAGCTGGCGGATCTGTATAACGCAGGCTTTGAATTTGTTTATTTTGACGGCTCCGAGGGCACCAATGCGCCTTTTGAATATCATGTGCCCAATGCCCAGTATCGGGTGCTGAAGCTTTTGAAGGGTGCGCCTCTTTTCTGCGAGGGCGCAGCCAAGGCTCATTTCAGCTGGCATTTTTTGAGCGGCGGCAATGCTTTTGATATTTTTCCGCCAGAAATTTTCAAGGAAAAAATCGCCCAGTTTCCCTGCGAGGAAGCGCCCCGGATGCAAAAGGATTTCACCCGGGTAAACTTTGGCTGGTGGGGCTATTGGGTGGGCGGCACCCAGCCGGATCATTTGGAATATGGCACCAGCCGCGCCGCCGCCTGGGATTGCCCTGCCACCATCCAAATGAACCTGGAAAAATTGGACGCCCATCCCCGCACCAAGGATAATCTGGAGGTGATGCGCAGGTGGGAGGACGTGCGAGCAAAAAACTGGCTTACCCAGGCGCAAAAGGAAATGCTCAAGGATACAAGCCAGGAGCACATTCTTTTGATCAATGAGCAGGGGGAATATGAGCTTGTCCCCTACCGGCAGATAGACAGCTGCCCGGGCATTCGTGCATTCCTGATGGAGCGCGGTGGGCTGCGCCAGGTGGTGTATTGGCATGAAAACGGAAAGGGCACGCTGCTTTTGCCCCTTGACGTTCAGAAGGTAACGGTCAGGGATGAATTGGATCAGGAGCCCCTTTCCCTGGAGGAAAAAGAAGGGCATTGCCTGCTTCCGGCAGAAGGTAGGCGATATCTGATTTCTGCTTTGCCCCAAGAAGCAATCTGCGCGGCCTTCCAACAGGCCCGGCTTTTCAATGGATAACAACCGGCTCATGACGAAGGAGACACAGCATGAATTTTCAGGCATTCCCTTCTTATGAAAAATTTTCTCCCGCAGTGCCTGTATGCTGCGTAACGCCGGAGCATCCCGGGGCGATTCATCGCTTTTTTGATACCTCTCCCATTTCCCCCAATGGACGCTATCTGGCAGCCTGTGTGCTGCCTTACGGAGATCACTTGCCTTCTCCCCGGGATCGGGCAGGTATTTTGCTGGTGGATTTGGAAACGGGACGGGAGGAGATTATTGACGAAACAGCGGGATGGGGTCTCCAGGTGGGGGCCAATTTGCAGTGGGGTAACGATCAAACCCTCTACTACAATGATCTGTATTCCAACACCTGGGAGCCCTGCCTGGTGGAATTGAATCCTTTTACCGGGGAAAAGAAGCGAATGGGAAGCGGCATATTTATGCTCTCTCCCGATGGGCGCTATGCCCTTACCCATAATTTGGTGAAGGGGAGGCTTACCCAGAATGGCTACGGCGTGATGATTCCGGATGAAAAGATCGTTCGCAACGATCATCATCCCACGGATGACGGCTTTTATCTCACTGATACCAAAACAGGGGAAAGCAAGCTGTTTATGCCCCTTTCCCGCCTGATCGATGGGGCGCTTCCCCATCCCGAAAACTATCGGAACGGGGAATTTTACGGCTTCCAGTGCAAATGGAGCCCCGATCAAAAGCGGATCATGTATGTGGTTCGGTGGCTATCTCATGAAGGAAAGCCCAAGCGCGCCATGGTGTTCACATCTGATGCCCAAGGAGAAAATATCCGCTTAGCCCTCCATGATTGTGAATGGGCCAAGGGCGGCCATCATGTGAACTGGCACCCGGACAGCATCCATATCACCATGAACCTGCGCATGAACAGCGTCGATCTTCGCTTTGTCTCCTTTGCCTATGACGGCAGCGAATTTCATGCCCTGTTGGATCATCTGCCCGGCTCCGGCCATCCCAGTATCCACAGAAATGGGCGTTTGTTGCTCACTGATGCGTATTTTGCCCATGATAAGCGTTATACCAGAGAGGATGGCACTACGGCGCTGCGGCTGGTGGATTTGCTAAATGAAGAGGAAACGCTGTTGCTATGGATGAAAACCGATACTGGCACGGCTTCCACCGATTTCCGGCTGGATCCTCACCCTGCTTGGAGCTGTGATTGGCGATATGCAGTGTTTAACGGCTATGACGGGGATCAGCGGAAGGTGTATGTGTGCAATCTATCCGGACTGATTAAATAATTACAAAAGGCCGCCGCTTGGCAGCCTCAGACCGCTGACAAACCCCGCAAACGCAAAAATGGCCGCAAAGAACGGTCATTTTTGCTTTCCGTGTTGGCGTCGGCTGCAAAATGCGGTCACTTACGTCTATGTAAGCTCCCTTTTTTGCAGCCTCGCCGCCTTGACTTGCAGGGTTTGTCTCAGTCTGCCAAGCGGCAGCCTTTTGCGATTATTCCTGGGTCAATTCCCGAATGCGGGCACGAAGCTGATTCACATCGCCATCTGAAAATACATGCCCCAGCATGCCGACGCTTTCGGCCCCTGCCACGTTGGAGGCTAAGTCGTCCACAAATAAGCATTCTGCGGGCTTTAGACCGTAGCGATCGCACAGGCGAAGAAACAGCGCTGGATCCGGCTTGCGCAGCTTCTCCTCGCAGGAGAGCACAACGCCGCTGAAACGGTCAAAATGCGGGATTTTATAGGCAAAATCAGGGAAGCTGTAGCCCACATTGCTTAGAATATACAGCCCCACGCCTTTTTTCAATAATTCTTCAATCAGCCGATCCATTCCGGTGATGGGATAGAGCCCATCATGCCACCAATCCCGGAGTACTTTTGCGGCCATGCCCTTGAGCTCCCAGGTGTCCAGCCGGGATTGAGCATCCGGGATATATTCCCGATCGGTCATCAGCCCGCCATCCACGCAGATACCCCATTGGGGGGAGCGGAAAATGGCGCTGCACAGCTTTTCAGCATTTTCACGGCTTTGCCCGTGGCGATAGCAGGCCTGGATGGGATCATAAGCCAGAATCACATTGCCCATATCGAAAATGACGTTTTTTATCATCTTAGCAAGCCTCCTTGGTAAACGAAAGATTCTTTCTATATTATTATATCGGCAATGGGGAGCGAATGCAAGGAAAAAAGGCTGCCAAGCGGCAGCCTCCTCCAGACTGTCAAAAAACCCCTGGGATGCGTCGAAGGGCCGCTGCCCTTCGACTGAAATCCGCAGCCGGCGACATGTGCGGCGGCGAGGAGCGGAAGTATTCCGCTTCCTATATCAATTTACGATCGCA
>SVGW01000071.1 GCA_015056125.1 Clostridiales bacterium
CAACAACAGGCGGATCAAGGCAAAACTAAAGGGCTTGCCGCCTGCATTACACAGACAGCAAGCCCTCTTGGCTGCTTGAACAATTTGAGTCAGACATATTTGTCTAACTTTTTGGGGTCACTTCAACCGCCGTTTATTCGGCGGTTCCTTTTTTATTCAATTTTGCAAGTTTATATATTAATAATTGCATTTTTCTATATTTTTTCTTTTTTGAACAGGATTTTTAGCAATTTCATAGAATGAATTATGCCAAACCTATTTCGCGGCATTCGCCGCTTTGGAAGGGAAAGAGAAAGATGACCCAGCGTATTTCCCGCATGTGCCAAGAAATTTCTCCCTCTGCCACCCTGCAGCTCAACGCCAGAGTGAATGAACTGCGCGCCCAAGGGCAGGATATCATCAGCCTGGGCGCCGGGGAGCCGGATTTTGATACCCCGCTCCATATCCGAAAGGCCGCTATGGACGCCATCAGCCTGGGCTGCACCCGCTACACCGCCGCCTCCGGCACGGTGGAATTAAGAACCGCGGTAGCGGATCATTTGCTGAAGGAAAAGGGCCTTTCCTACGCACCTGATGAAATCGTGATTTCCACCGGCGCCAAGCAGGCGCTGATGAATGCCCTTGCCGCCATCTTAAACCCCGGAGACGAGGTGCTTCTCCCCGCGCCATGCTGGGTGAGCTATCCGGAAATGATTGCCATGGCAGGAGGAAAAGCGGTGTGGGTGCACGCCGATGAGCAAGAAGGGTTCGTGCCCTCTATTCAAAAGCTCCGGGCTGCCGTAACGGAGCGCACCAAGGCCCTGATCATCAATTCCCCCTCCAATCCCACCGGCGCCATCTGGACAAGAGAGCAGCTCCTGCAGGCCGGGGAATTGGCTCTGGAAAAAGGCCTGATCCTCATTAGCGATGAAATCTACGATCAGCTTACTTACGATGGCCTCACCGCCCTCTCCCCCGCCTCCCTTTCCAGAGAAATCGCCAATCAGGCCGTGGTGATCAACGGCTGGAGCAAATCCTACGCCATGACGGGCTGGCGGCTGGGCTATGCTGCCGCGCCCCGGGATATCGCAAAGGCCATGAGCGCGTATCAGAGCCATTTCACCGGCAACCCCAACGCCATCGCCCAGGCGGCAGGGCTATGCGCCCTGAAAGGGGATCAAAGCTGCGTAACGCAAATGGCCGCTGCCTTTGGAAAAAGGCGGGATCTGATGGCTGCCCTCCTTCAAAAAATGCCCCTGGTATCCTGCTTTGTGCCCAAGGGCGCTTTCTACATCATGCTCAATATTCGCAATCTGATCGGCCGCCGCTATCAGGGAAAAGAGATTACCGGCGCCAGTTCCCTTTCCCTGCTGCTCCTTGAATATGCCCAAATCGCCGTGGTAGCGGGAGAGCCCTTTGGCGCGCCGGATTATTGCCGCCTATCCTTCGCCATTTCAGAAGAAAGGCTGAAAGAATCCATGGCCCGGCTGGAAGCCTTTCTTTATGCTCTGGATTCCTGATTGCCAGCGGCCTTGCGCCCTCCGGGGCGCTTTTTCATTTTCTCCCTTTTTCTCCCCTGCGCCCCTTGGCAGAAAGAAAGAAAAAAGTTATAATAGTGAGGATGAAATTTTCTGCCTGGAAAGGAGAAAGCCTATGCCTTTTTTATCCCAGCTGCGGCTTCGCTTTTTTCTGGGCGCATACCGATGCAAAACACGCGCCCATGTGCTGTCCCTGGTGGATTCCACCAATCTTCGCCTGAAAGAGCAGGCCCGATCAGGATCCCTTTCCGCCCCCTTCCTGCTCATGGCCCATGCCCAATCCGCCGGCCGGGGCAGGCTGGGCCGTGCCTTCGTTTCTCCCCGTGGCACCGGGCTATATATGAGCTTGCTGGTGCGTCCAAAGCCCAACACGCCCCCCGGTAAAATCACTCTGCTGGCGGCAGTATCGGTGTGCAAAGCCTTGGAGGAATTCACCTCCCTGCAGCCTAAAATCAAATGGGTGAACGATATTTTTATCCGCGGCCACAAGGTATGCGGCATTCTGGCAGAGGGAATCGGGGATCAGGCGGTGGTGGGCATCGGCGTGAATATTAAAACGCCTCCCGGGGGCTTTCCTAAGGAAGCGGGCATTGCAGGGGCGCTGGATATGAAAGTGAGCCGGGAAAAGCTGTGCGCCCGCATCGCTTTTCACTTTTTGTCGGGCATGGAACAGATCGACGACCCTGCGATCCTCCGGGAATACCGCCTGCGCATGCCCTTGATTGGCAGGGAGATTTCCTTTTCCGAAAACGGACAAGAAAAAAACGCCCATGTAACGGGCGTTGATGAGGATGGCGCGCTTTTAATCGAAACAGAGGAAGGCCCATCTTCTCTCCGCTGCGGAGAAGTATCCCTGGGCAGTCATTCCTTCCTGGGCCTGGAATAAAGGCAGCCGCAGTAATCCTGGCGGTAGAGATCGTATTCCTTGGATAATTGCAGGGAGCGAAGATAGCCGTTCTTTTTCTTGAAATCGGCCATCAGGTATTTTACCCCTTCTTCCTTCCCGATAGCTTCCCCGATGCGATTTAAATTTTCCGCATTCTTATGGGGGCTGACGGACAGCGTGGTGGTAAAATACTCAAAGCCATGCTTTTTCGCTTCCCGTGCCGTAAAGGACAGGCGCAAGGCAAAGCAGGCAAGGCAGCGCTTCCCCCCCTCCGGTTCCTCCGCCATGGTTTCGGCGAAGGCGGAAAAGGCTTCGTGATCCCATTCGCAGGGCAGAAGGGGAATATCCCCGGGTAGCTGCGAAAGCAGCCGTTCCTGCTCCAAAAGCCTTTTTTCGTATTCCTCCCGGGGCTCAATATTGGGGTTGTAATACAGCACCGTCACCTGAAAATGCTCCGTGAGCCTTTCCAATACGGCGCTTGAGCAGGGGCCGCAGCAGCTATGAAGCAGCAAAGTGGGGCGGCGGCCGTTCAGGGCCTTGATTTCCGCCTCCATTTCCCTTTGATAATTTCTTTTTTCCATCGTTTTTCCCTCAATTCTATGGAAGGAGCGTAAAGCGCATGCAGGAAGTGGTAATCCACAACTGGGATGAATTGCAATCCGCCATTTTTGACGGGGTGTGGGATCCGGGTATCCTGCGCTACCGGGACAACTGCGTGTACCGGGGCATGGCCGACTGGCAATGGGGCCTGGCCCCCACCTTAAACCGGGTATGCGCCCATGATATGAGATTAGAGCACCAGATGCTCCGCTCCTTCCGCAAATACGGCTATGCCGATCTTCATCATGTATCGTCTTTCTGGCAGATGCTGGCCATGGCCCAGCAATTCGGCCTGCCCACCCGGCTTCTGGACTGGACCTATTCTCCTCTTGTGGCGGCGCATTTTGCCACCGAGGATCAGGATACCTACGACCGGGACGGCATCATCTGGTGCGCCCATATCGATAAAATGAACAAGCAATTGCCCAGGCCCTTAAAATCCATGCTGGTAAAGGAACGGGGCAATATCTTCACCATGGAAATGCTGGACCGGGTGGGGGATGGTTTCGACGCGCTCAGTGAAATTTCCTCCAAGCCTTTCGCCCTCTTTTTTGAGCCCGCCAGCGCGGTGAACCGCATCGCCAATCAATACGCCCTCTTTTCCATCTGCTCCGATCCCTCCGTCACCCTGGATTCCCTTCCCGGCACGGAGGATTGCTTCCGCCGCATCATTATCCCTGCGGAAGTGAAGCTGGAGATCCGGGATAAATTGGATTACATCAATATTTCCGAGCGAATGATCTATCCCGGCCTGGATGGCATCTGCAAATGGATCACCCGGCGCTATGCGGCGCTGGGGCCCAAATATCATCCCCAATTCCCCGAAAAAAAAGAAATTAAACCCACACAGGAGGAATGAAATATGGCTCGTCCCGATGGAAGAAACTGCGATGAACTGCGCCCCTGCGAAATGCAGGTGGGCTTTGTGGGAACGGCAAACGGCAGCTGCCTGATCCGCTGCGGCGGCACCAGGGTAATCTGCACCGCATCCGTGGAAGAAAGCGTGCCCCCCTTCCTAAAGGGCAAGGGCCAGGGCTGGATCACGGCGGAATACGCTATGCTCCCCGCCTCTACCGGCCGGCGCAAGGCCCGGGACGGCATCAAGAAGGACGGCCGCAGCGTGGAAATCAGCCGGCTCATTGGCCGGGCCCTTCGCCAGGCCGTGGACCGGAGATTCCTGGGCGAGCGCACCATCACCATTGACTGCGACGTATTGGAAGCCGATGGCGGCACCCGCACTGCCTCCATCACCGGCGGCTACGTGGCCCTGTGCTGCGCCATTGATCAATTGCTGCACCAGGGCAAATTAAAGGAATCTCCCGTGATCCACCAGATCGCCGCCGTCAGCGCCGGCATCGTGAATGACGATCCTTCTTTGGATCTGTGCTACCTGGAGGATAGCGCCGCCCAGACGGATATGAATTTCGTGATGGATGAAACCGGCGCTTTCATCGAGCTCCAGGGCACCGGCGAAGGCCGCGCCTTCACCCGGAGCGAGCTGATGGAAATATTGGCCCTGGGGGAAAAGGGCATTCGGGAATTGCACCAATTGCAGCGGGAAGCCCTGGGGGAAAAGGCCCGGGTCATCGCGCCCCAGCGCACCTTGGTCATCGCCAGCAATAATCAGCACAAGATCCGGGAAATTTCCGAAATGCTGGATGAGCGGCTCAACGTAATCTCCATGCGGGAAGCGGGCTTTACCGGCGATATCGAAGAAAACGGCGAAACCTTTGAAGAAAACGCCGTGATCAAGGCCCAGGCTGTGGCCAAAGCCACCGGCCTTTGCGCCCTGGCGGACGATAGCGGCCTTTCTGTGGACGCCCTGGGCGGCGCGCCCGGGGTGCACTCCGCTCGCTATGCCGGGGGGCATGGGGACGATGCGGCCAACAACGCCCTGCTCATTGAAAATATGAAGGATGTGCCTGCCGAGGATCGCACCGCCCAATTCGTATGCGCCATGGCCCTTTCCCTGCCCAACGGTGAAACCCACACCGTGCAGGGCGCCTGCCCTGGCGTGATTACCTACGCGCCCCGGGGCGAGGGCGGCTTTGGCTATGATCCCTACTTTGAATACGTAAGCGGCGAAACCTTCTCTGAAATGCCCGAGGAGGAAAAGAACCGGGTGAGCCACCGGGCCCTGGCCATGCGCGCCATGCTGCCCTATCTGGAGGAATTATAATGCGCGTTGGGGTCATCAGCGATTCCCACGGAATGACCGGGCGGCTTTCCACCCTGCTTATGGCCATGGAGGCGGAAGGCCCCCTTGATGCTCTCATTCATCTGGGGGATGGCTACCACGATCTATCCGATCTGGGCGTGCCCCTGCCCCCCATTTATCAGGTGGCGGGCAATTGCGATTTTTTCCGCTCCGATACCCGGATGACCGTGGAATTATCCGGGGCGCGGCTGCTGCTCACTCACGGGCATTATCAGAATGTGAAGCAGAACCGGGAGCAGCTATTTTCCGTTGCCCTGGATGAGCATGTGCACGCCGCCCTTTACGGCCACACCCATATTCAGAAAATGGAATGGCGAAGCGGGCTTTTGCTCTTAAATCCCGGCTCCGCCATGAACGGCTGCTACGCCATCCTCAATATCAATCGCCTGGGTGCCATCGACGCCAAGCTGTACGGGCAAGAGTAAAAAAATTGCGGGAGGAGGCTTTTGCGTCAAAAGCCCCCTCCCGCACCCTCCCGAAAACCAATCGGGAAATAAACGAATCGCAAGCAATTTTCAATCTTTCCCAGTTTATATTTGCCTCGGGGAAATTGCCTGAAAAAGCCAAAGAAGCCCTTTCCCGATTTGCTTTTCGGAAGGGGGTGCGGGGGAAACCGCTTTTGGCTCAAAAGCGGTTTCCCCCGCCCAAAAGAAAGGAGCCTCCCCATGAACATGCATGTAAAACTTTCCCCCAAGGTAGAAGCTGCGCTCCGGGAAGGCCGTCCCGTGATCGCCCTGGAAAGCACCATCATTTCCCACGGCATGCCCTATCCCCAGAACGTGGAAACCGCCCTGAAATGCGAGGCCGCTGCCCGGGAAATGGGCGCTGAGCCCGCCACCATTGCGGTGATTGGCGGCAAATTATGCGCCGGGCTTACCGAAGAGGAAATCGATTATCTGGGCCGGGAGGGCACGAAAGTGACCAAGGCCAGCCGCCGGGATCTGCCCATTCTGGTGGCCAATAAAAAGGACGGCGCCACCACCGTGGCCGCCACCATGATCATTGCCGCCCTGGCAGGCATCAAGGTATTCGCCACCGGCGGCATCGGCGGCGTGCATCGGGGAGCGGAAACCACCATGGATATCTCCGCCGACCTGGAAGAAATGGCCCAGACCCCTGTAGCCGTGGTATGCGCCGGCGCCAAATCCATTTTGGATCTGGGCCTTACCCTGGAATATCTGGAAACCAAGGGTGTGCCCGTCCTGGGCTATCAAACCAAAGAATTGCCCGCCTTCTATACCCGAAAGAGCGGCTTTCACGTAGACTACAAGGTGGATACCCCTGAAGAAATCGCCGGCTTCATCCGCGCCCAGCGGGAAATGGATTATCCCGGCGGCATGCTCATTGCCAATCCCATCCCCGAAGAATACGCCATGCCCCTTAATACCATCAACGCCGCCATCGAACAGGCCCTCCGGGAAGCCAATGAACAGGGCATCAAGGGCAAGGAAACCACCCCCTTCCTCCTGGCCCGGGTGTGCGAATTGACCGGTGGCGAATCCCTGGCCTCCAACATCCAATTGGTGCTCAACAACGTGCGCCTGGCCGCCAAGATCGCCGTGGCTTTGGAGAATAAGTAATTGATGCGGGAGGGGCTTTCTTTTCGGAAAAAGAAAGCCCCTCCCGCACCCTCCCCAAGAAAACCCGCTGGGATATCTTCTGGTTTCTTTCCTATCTGCAACCGCTCGCTGTTTGTTGCTCTCTCATTCTTTTTTCTCAAAGGACGTGACCTCCCATGGTTTTGATTGGCATCACTCCCTCCCAGAACGCCGAAACCGGACGCATCACTATCAGCCAGAGTTTTCTGGACGCGGTAAGGCGCACCGGCGCTTTGCCCGTGCTTTTGCCCCTGTATGCCGGCGATCCGGCGCTGTGGGATGCTATGCTCGCCTGCGTGGACGGGCTGCTTTTATCCGGCGGCGGGGATATCGACCCCAGGCTTTTCGGGGAAGAAATGCATCCCAAGAGCGGCCTCCCCTCTCCCCTCCGGGATGAGGAGGAATTTTATCTTTGCCGCAGGGCCGTTGAAATGGATATGCCCGTGCTGGGGGTATGCCGGGGCGTGCAGGTGTTAAACTGCGCCTTGGGCGGCACCATTTTCCAGGATATCCCCTCCCAGGTGCCTTCCGCCCTCCCTCATCGCCGGAACGACGATGAAAAAGGCAGGGTGCATGAAGTGGATGTCACCCCCGGTACCCTGCTTCACCAGATCACCGGCCTGTCCCGCTTTGGCGTCAATTCCCTGCATCATCAGTCCTTAAAGGGCATCGCCCCGGGGCTTTGGGTCAACGCCGTATCCACCGACGGAATCATCGAGGGCGCCGAAATGCCCGGCAAAAATTTCGTGCTGGGCACCCAATGGCACCCGGAAATTTTAAGCCCCGATCATCCCGAAGCCCAGGCGATCTTTGACGCCTTTATCCATACCGCCGACAAATATCTGAATCGAGGAAAATCTGCCATGAAGATTATCGGCCTTACCCCTGCCACAGATGACAAAACCGGCCGCATCATCATCAATCAGGATTATCTGGACGCCGTCCGCCGGGCCAACGCCCTGCCCGTACTTTTGCCCCTTTATGGGGACGACCCGGAGCTCTGGGACGAAATGCTCGCCCATATCGACGGGCTTTTGATCACCGGCGGCGCGGACGTGGGCCCCGACACCTACGGCGAAGAAAAGCTGCCCCTGTGCGGGGAGACTGCGCCCCTGCGGGATCAGCAGGAATTTTATCTTTGCAAAAAGGCCCTGGAAATGGATCTGCCCATCCTGGCCATCTGCCGGGGGCATCAGGTGCTCAACTGCGCCCTGGGCGGCACCCTCTATCAGGATATCGAGGCCCAGTTTGGCCCTGAGCTCAAGCATCCCCGCTATGAAGTGCCCAAGGATCAGGTGCACGAAATTGCTTTGGAAAAGGATTCCCTCATCCATCAAATCACCGGGCTTGATACCATCAAGGTCAACAGCCGCCATCACCAGGCGGTGAAAACCGTGGGCCGGGGTCTGAAGGTGACCGCCCATGCCCCGGACGGGCTCATTGAGGGCGTGGAATTGCCCGGGAAGAAATTTGCGGTAGGGGTACAGTGGCATCCCGAATCTCTGAGCGACTATGCGCCCGATGCTCAGGCGCTCTTTGATGCCTTTGTGAAGGCCTGCGGAGGAAATGAATGATTGAAATTGCGCTGGTTGCCGATCTGCACGGCAATCTCCCCGCCGTGGAAGCGCTGGACGCTGATTTGAAGCAGCGGGGAATCAAAAAGGTATGGTGCCTGGGGGATGTGGTGGGCAAAGGCCCTTCCTCCGCCGATACCTATGATTGGGCCGTGAGCCATTGCGAAATTCTGCTCATGGGCAATTGGGACGGAGGCATCGGATACAAGGAATTTCCCAAGGATGAATTTTACTATAATCAGTTGGGCGAAACGCGCATGAAGGGGCTGCTGGATTTTTTGCCGGAATATGAATGCTACATTTCCGGGCGAAAAATGCGCCTGTTCCATGGCCGGCCCATTCTGCCCGGGCCTTATCAGACCTACGACCAGGCGGAGCTGCTGCTCCCCTATTTTGAGCCGGACTACGACGTGGTGGGCTATGGGGATGTGCACCGCCAGGGAGTGAGGGTACTGGGCCAGGCAGGATTGCTCTTTAACACCGGCAGCGTGGGCAACGGCATCGGCGTGCCCATGGTGCAATATGCCATCCTTCGGGGCGATTTGGGCAGCCACACCCAATCCCCGCTGGATATCAATATGGTCACCCTGCCCTACGACCGGGAGCGCGCCATCCGGGATACCGATGAGGCCGAAAAGCGCGGCCTTTTCAATGCTGCCGCCTTCCGCCGTGAAATCCTCACCGGTATCTATTCAAGATAGGAATAATATTTGCGGGGGAACCGTTCTTTGAAGCCAAAGAACGGTTCCCCCGCACCCCCTCCAAGAAAGCTGTAGGGATATATACGCATTGCCGTAAAATTCACTGCCTCTCCCAGATGGTTGAAACTGGAGGAAATTGTCGGTTGAACGGCAATCTGCAATGACTCCAACCGGTTTTCGGGAGGGCGCGGGAGGGGGCTTTTGACACAAAAGCCTCCTCCCGCAAATATCCCATAAAAGGAGCTTGGCTATGATACGTTTCGGGCCTGCGGGCAACTCGGAATCTTTCTACGCACAAGGATATAAAAGCACCTGGCAGGCCCCTGCTTGGCTGAAAAATATGGGGCTTTCCGCCTATGAATATTCCTTTGGGCGCGGGGTGAATCTTTCCCGGGAGGCAGCGGAAAAAATCGCTATGCACGCCCGGGAAAACGGCATTGCTTTAAGCGCCCACGCCCCCTATTTCATCAACCTGGCCAACCCCGACCCGGAAAAGCGCCAGGCCTCCTTCCGCTATATCACGGAAAGCGCCCAGGCGGTGAACACCCTGGGCGGCGAGCGGGTGGTAGTGCATGTAGGCGCGGTGATGAAGATGGAAAGGGACGCGGCTCTTAAAAACTGCCGGGAAGGGCTGAAGGAAGCCTATCTTCGGCTGGATGATCTGGGCCTTTCTCATATTCATCTTTGCCCCGAAACCATGGGCAAAAAAAGCCAGATTGGCGATCTTTCGGAAACATTGGACTTTTGCCAATTGGATGAGCGGCTCATTCCCTGCCTGGATTTTGCCCATATCCACGCCCTGCATCAGGGTGCGCTGAATGGGCCGGAGGATTTTGAACGGGTGCTGGATCAAGTGGAAAGCGCCCTGGGAATGGAGCGCGCCCGGCAAATGCACGTGCATTTTTCCACCATCGAATTCACCCCTGCCGGGGAAAAGCGCCACCGCACCTTTGCGGAAGAAAAATACGGCCCACGCTTTGAAATGCTGGCGCCCCTGCTCAAAGAAAGAGGCTATCAGCCCCGGATCATCTGCGAAAGCAAGGGTACCATGGCCGAGGACGCGAAAACCATGATGGAAATCTACCAATCCGTTTCAATTTGAAAAAAACAGGGTATATTCTTATAACAAACCACTCCCAAAGGAGGCATTCTCATGGATCCCAAAGCATTCTTTCAGCTGAATTACGGCGTTTATCTTCTTTCCACCCATTTAAACGGCCAGGACAACGGCTGCATCATCAACACCGCCTGCCAGGTGACCAGCACCCCCGCCCAGCTCTCCGTCACCGTGAATAAGGATAACCTCACCTGCCAGATGATCAAAGAAAGCGGCCACTTTGCCGTGCACGTGCTCACGGAAGATGCCCACATGGAATTTATCGGCCGCTATGGCTTCAAATCCGGCCGGGACATAAACAAATTTGCCGGCATGGACGTAACCTATTCTTCCCTTGGCGATCCCATGCTGCTGGATTCCGTGGAAGCGGGCGCGGTATTTTCCTGCCGGGTGGTATCTTCCCTGGATGTGGGCACCCATATCCTCTTTGTGGCGGAGGTTGAGGACGCCATCGTTACCGGCTACGGCAAGCCCATGACCTATGCTTATTACCATCAGGTGAAAAAAGGCGCCACGCCCCCCAAGGCCTCCTCCTTCCAGCCTGCGCCAAAGCAGGAGGAAAGCACCGGCCCCAAATGGCGCTGCACGGTATGCGGCTATATCCACGAAGGGGAAGAACCCCCGGAAAAATGCCCCGTGTGCGGCCAGGGCAAGGAGAAATTTGAAAAAATCGCATAATGCCCCTGGAGGATCATATGAATTACATCAATACTCCTGAAACGCTCCCGCAAAATGTTCATCACGGTATTTTTTCCAGCCGTCTGTACGGCCGTGATCTGGGATATGCCATTTATCTTCCCGCCGATTATGAAACAAGCGGCAAAGCCTATCCCGTTCATTACAGTTTCCACGGCTGGCAGGGCTCCGAATTATCCAATATTGCCCCTATGGAGCCGGTATACCAGCAAGGAGAAACCATCTTCGTGTTTCCCAATGCATCCCCTGTGCTGGAAGAAAAAGAGGATTTGCCCGTGGAGGATATGTTCTTTCAGGAGTTCCTTCCCTATATCGAAAAGACCTATCGGATTCAAAGCACTGCCCGCAGCATTTCGGGCTTTTCCATGGGCGGCGGCACAGCGGTGTGGTATGCGGTAAAACACACGGGGATGTTTTCCGAAGCAATCGCCTATGCCGGCACCTTCCACCACTATTATCATAAGGATTTTATGACCGCCTTTGTGCCCGTGGAGCGGGCCGCAGAATTATACCACGGCATGCTGCAGGCACACTGGGAATCCGATCGGAATATCCTTGCCTGGTTTGATAAAACCCCCAAGGACGCTTTCCGCCTGAATCTGTATATTGGCACGAAGGATCCCCTTTATTGCGATGCCCAGGTTCTGCACATGCATTTACAATCGCTGCAGTTTCCTCACGTCTACCGCATCCTGGAAGGAGTAGACCATTCCCTGAAAGCGATGATCAGCGAGATCAAAAAATAAAGCAAAAATGGCCGCATTCTTGCAGTTATTTTTGCGTTTGTAGAGTTTGTCAGCATTCTGAGGCGGGATGAAGGTATCCCGCCATTCTTTTGTGCTTGACCGCTTCAACGAGCCAGCTGTATAATACATATACACTGCCGTTTGCATTTCACAAATAGCTTCATAAGGAGGCTTGTCTATGAATAACGCGAAACCCATCGGTTACGAAAAAGCCATTGGCGTATTCGTTTTTCCGGAAGACGATCCAACAAACTACAGCCAATATACTACCCAAGACGGCTCTGTAATGGTGGATATTGCCACAGAGGTTATTGATTCATCCTGCGTGCGCATCGAAAGCGCCCGGGATTTATCCTGCAGAAAGCACGTTCAGTTTTTTTCTGCCGAAATGGAAAAGCCCCAAGCTGATACCCCCGGCATGGCAGGATTTGAACTGACCTTTGACGAGCCGGGAAAATATCTGGTTTGGGTTCGTTATATCGCCCTGAATGATGCCGCTGCCTCTGTGTGGATGGATTATGGTGCCGCTGAATACAGAACCCACGAGAGAGGCTACATGAATGTAAGCTTTACCGATCATTCAAAGAATGAAGCTGATTACTTATGGCAAAGGATCGGCACAGTAAAAAAGAAAGCAGGAGAAACAGCCAAAATACGATTTCGTACCTGTGGGGACGGCTGTATCATCGATAGAATTGTATTTACAAAGGCAGTTGCGTGGACGCCGGAAGGCGAAGGCACGCTGCCAAGCGCTCAGGAAGCAAAAATGCTTGGCAAAATGCCAGAGGATCGCTATCCCTTTCCTCCGGTAACGCCTCCCCCGGAGCATCCCAGGGTGCTTTTCAGAGCATCGGATATTCCCAAGATCAAAAAGAACATGGAATCAGCTGAGATGGCTGAACTTGTAAGGGTATTTCATGCGCTTAAAAGCAGAAAATATACTGGCCATCTGGAGGATAAAGACCCCAATGATGACGCAGAAGGCCTGGAGATCATTGCGGCAAAGGCTGCGGACTATGCGCTCTTTGGAAATGAGCAAAACGGTTTTAACGCCATTTCGGCCATCAAAAATTATGCAGAAGAATTAAATGTGCAGTCGGCCGGCGACAACTGCCGCCAGAAGGGCCATGTGATCAAGTTGCTGGGCCAGGTCTATGACTGGTGCCATCCGCTTCTGAGCACTGAAGACAAGCGAGAGCTGATGTATCTCGCGCAGATGATATCCATCGATATGGAAACCAATTTTCCTCCCGATCTGCAGTCCATCATCTGCGGCCATGGCAGCGAACATCAGCTTTACCGCGATTGGCTGACCATGGCCATTGCTGCCTATGACGAATACCCTGATGCCTATCATATGGTGGGCGGCAAGGTGTTTTCTCCCGAATCCGTCGATTATAGAAACTGGTGGAATCAATCGGGCACCCACTCCCAGGGAAGCTCCTATCCCCTTCAGATCCGCTACAAGGCGGAATTGTATGCGCATATTCTGATCAAGCGTATGTGCGGCGCAGAATTATTTAACGAAGAGGACCTTTCAAAGATCGCCTTTGAATGGATCTATCGTCGTCGCCCCGACGGCATGCTAATGATTGACGGCGATGATCTGGAGCCCAACCTCACCCCCAAGGGCGCCTATCCCACCCGGGCAAGAGATATTATGTTCCTATCGTCGGTGATCAACCGAAGCCCCGTTTTAAAGAGAGAATTCTTTATTGAAGGCGGCTTTACCCCGGTATATTACAGAACCTCGCTCCAACCCATCGATATGCTTGTGCTCAACGATCCCAGCATTGATACCAATATATCTCTGGAAGCAATGCTTCCGCATACGAGGTATTACGCTTCTCCTGTGGGCGAAATGGTGGCTCGCACGGGGTGGAATTCCGGGATGGAATCAACTGATGTGATCGCCGCCATGACGATCAGCGAATATAATCCCATGAACCATGGCCATTACGACTGCGGCCACTTTATGATTTACTATAAAGGCATTCTGGCCAATGATTCGGGCTGGTATGAAAAGTACGGTTCTGCCCATCACCGATCCTATATGGGACAGACGGTGGCGCACAATTGCCTGCTGATTGGCACTGCATATAATCCGTGGGGGAACCAGAATCAAGGAATCGATGGGCCTGAAAAAACCCCTGTAGACTCTTCTGATGGAAAAAATTTCTGCTGGACGGATGATACCTGGGCAGCATATCAGGCCAATCATCAAAACCACTGGGCAGAAGTGATCGGCCATGAATTTGGCCCAGATAAATGGCTGCCCGAATATTCCTATCTCGCAGGCGACCTTGCCAATGCTTACACCTCCGATTACGATGACGGGATCAACCAAGTGCTGCGCCATATGATTTTCCTGCCAACGGGCAATGAGAAAAATCCGGCCGCGTTTATAGTATTTGATAAGATTGATACAAAGGAGGGCGGCTTCAAAAAATCCTTCCTGCTTCATTCAGAAGAAGCGCTTGAAGTGAACGGCCCTGTCACAACCATTAAGCGAACCCGAGGGGGGTATAACGGCCTGCTGATCAACCAAACCCTGCTTCCCCAAGATGCACGGATTGAAATCATCGGCGGCGCAAAGTTCGACGCAGAGGGAAAAGTGATTCCCGGCACGGATCGGCGCTTTTGGAACAAAGGGAAAAACTGGGCTTTTATCCAGGATGATCCCTCCATCCGGATCACCGCCGATACCCTCAAGCGAAAGGTGAATCCTCAAAACAGCCTGGAAGCAGGATGGGGCCGGGTGGAAATTTCCCCTAAGGCCACAGGAAACGTGGATTATTTGCTCAACGTTATGTACGTAGGCTCCGCCGATGATCCTTCGCCGGTTGAAAAGGCAACCCTGATTGAAGCAAACTCTTTTGCAGGAGCCAAGATATTTGACCGAGTGGCACTGTTTCACAAGGAAAAGGTGCGTACCAAAGACACGGTGGCTTTCAGTGTGCCCGGCAGCGAAAAAATGCTGAAAATCAACGTGGCCGGCCTTGCTGCAGGCATATGGCGCATCCGTGCAGATGGAAAAGAAATCAGCTCGCAAAAGGCATCCGAGGATGGCGGAATCATTTACTTTACCGCACCTGCAGGAGCTTACGAACTGATCTATCAAGGCGAATAGCCAAAAAACTGCTGTCAACCAGAGGCTTGACAGCAGCAGACTGTCAAAAAACCCCTGGGATGCGTCGAAGGGCCGTATTCCGCGAGCTCAAAGGTCGCCTTGCTTCCTACCGGTCGCAATTCTCCCTTTCGCTCGATTCCTCCGCTTCGCTGTATCCGCCACA